>CALVEE010000018.1 GCA_944326495.1 Candidatus Gastranaerophilales bacterium
AAGGCTGTGATAAATTTGAAGCATATTTAGAACGAAATCAAAAATTTGTAGATGATAAGATAGCAGATGCATTAAAAGATGGCAAAATACCAAATGGTGCAACAATCGTTCAAGTATAAATTTAAAAATTCCCTCTTTCTCCAATTTAAATATAAACCCCGGTAAATTAAACCGGGGTTTTCTATGTCTATGTTATAATTCAGCTATGAAAAAGATTTTTGAATTATTTCTTGATTTGATTTACAAAAAGAAGTGCTATTTTTGCCGTTCTTCTAAATATTCGCTCAAAATGTGTCCTGAATGTTATAAAGAACTTAATTTTGCAAATTTTCAGCCAAATAGAATTATAGAGGAGGTAAATATTTATTCTTGCGGAGGGTATGAAAAAACTCTGCAGAAGCTTATTCGCGGGCTTAAGTACCATAAACAAAAAGAGCTGGCTTTTTATCTGGCAAAATTTATGTATGAATACTGGGTGAATGTTGGTGACAAGCGTGAGTTTCAGGTTGTTCCTGTCCCGCTGCATAAAAATAGGATAAAAAAGAGAAAATATAATCATATGGAGCTCACAGCAATTGAGTTTTGTAAGCTTACAGGATATACACTAAATAACGAGCTGATTACGCGTGTAAAAGATACAAAAACTCAATATAAACTTTCAAGAAAAGAAAGGCTGCAAAACCTTTCAGACGCTTTTAAAGTCGATTTATCAAAAAATTTAAATAAACCTGTTTTAATCCTGGATGACATATGCACAACAGGAGCTACCTTTGAAGAGATGATATCTTCTCTGCATAAGGCAGGAATAAAAGATATTGTCTGTATGGCATCTTCTTCTACTGTATGTTAAAATAAAAATACAAATAGGAGAGCTATGTTCATATCAAAACAAAAAACAAATATGGAATTAGAAATCATTGAGCAGACAAAGATTATTCCATATATTTTAATGAAGTACATTAACCCGGAAACCGGCGAAATAAAAATAGATTTGCCGTCTGATATTACCAAAATAGTCCTTGTTGCAAGCGGTTCATCTTATCATTGTGCAAGATTTGCCGTAGACTTGCTGGAAAAAATCTCCAAAATTGAATCAAGAGCAATATATTCAAGTGAATTTCTTTTAAAAAGCGTTATTCCGCATGATAAGAATACTCTCTATGTTTTTATAACACAATCCGGAGAAACAAGTGATACTTTAAAATCCGTAGACAAAGTGAAATCTTTAAGTTCACTTCCGACTCTTTGTATAACAAATAATGAGGACTCAACTATATGGCGGAAATGTGATTATAAAGTTGCCTGTTTTGCAGGAGCTGAAAAAGGGATTGCCGCTACAAAATCTTTTACATCCCAAATGCTCTGTTTAATTTTGATTTCTTTAAAACTTGTAGAAAACATTCACGGAATGGCCTCAACAAATCTGTATAAAAAATCATTATTCAGCCTTCCGTCAATAATCGAGCGTGCACTTGCAAAACGTGATGAGATAAAGAAACTTGCAAAAGTCTTAGCAAAAGAAAATACTATAATAATTACAGCAGACGGAATTTCATATTCACTAGCTAAAGAAGCTGCCTTAAAAATAAAAGAAACATCTTATAAAAACATAAGTGCTGCTATTTTAGGCGAGTTTATGCACGGGCATGTTGCAGTATTAAATAACAAAGGTATTTTAATTTACATATCTGTATCAGAAATATCAGCACGCTCAATTGCTAATCTAAACAAGATAATTTCTGATTATTCTCCAAAACTGGTTATAATCGGTCAATCAAGCAAAGAGCTCAAACCGGATATTCATATTAATGTAGAATGTGAAAACGAAATTCAGCAGATGTTTGCAGATGTCATAATCTCACAGCAGCTAGCACTGGAAACAGCATTAAAATTAAAACGCAATGTCGATCATCCAAAAGGTTTGCAAAAAGTGGTTAAAGATAAAATTTAGCAGCTTCTATTGTTCAACGACCTCTTTGCCTTTATATCTTGCAGCTTTTGCGTTAATTGCATAACAAGCAGAATTAAGTTTTTGTGAAAGCATAAACATGTTTCTCTGTATCATTGCAACATCGTTCATTGCTTCAAGCATTTTTTCCGGATTAACCATCGACTCCATTGCTTCATGATTATCAACTTTTTCATCTGCGTATTTTTTTACGAGAAGCTTATCAATATAATCCCTAGCTCCAACTGCCATGATTTAATCTCCTATTAAGTGTATCCCTATATATAAATAAAAACATTTGAGTTTAAAAAATTGACTTTTTTGTAACAATTGTAACAAATATGGCGCTTTCATAATTGAAAGCGCCATATTTTTCTATCTGGTATAAAATTACTTGATATTTGAATAAGTCCAAGCATCAAATGTAGGAGTTTCAGAAATATTTAATTCTTTCTTCTTTTCTCCTGAAGAGCTGTCATCATGTGCAATCGGTTTATACAATCTGTTGTAGTATTCGATTACCATTCTGTCAGAATTAAAGTAAGCTTCAGCAGTTCTGATAGCCTGTCTCATAAGTCTAGCCCATTCCTGCTTGTTGTTATAGTAAGTAGGAATAATCTGGTTTTCGATAATATCCATCATGCATCTGTGATCTGCCCAGTGTCTTTCTTCCCAAGGCATATCATCATCAAGTTCCGGATATTCAACAGTATAACCGTTAATTCCTGGGAAAGTACCTTCAACAGTCCATCCGTCATAAGTTGAAAGGTGGATAGCACCGTTAGCATTAGCTGACATGCCGGAAGTACCGGAAGCTTCAAACGGTCTTAACGGTGTATTTAACCATACATCAGTACCGCGTTTAAGCATGCCGGACAACTGTAATTCATAGCCCGGTAATACTACAACATTCTTTAACGTATGAGAACGGTTCAATAACTTGTTGAACATTTCTTTACCCATAACATCATCCGGATGGAATTTACCTGCGAAAATAATCTGAACTTTATTTTCTTCAAGCAGTTTATTAATTCTATCCTTATCCATTAAGATAAGCCAAGCACGTTTGTAATCAGCAAATCTTCTTGCCCAGGTAATAGTTAATACATCCGGATCAAATCTCTTACCTGCAACATTAGCGATATATTTGAAGAGCTTAACTTTCATTTCGCGCTTAGCAGCAAGAAGTTCATCAAACGATTTGTCTCCGTTCATTCTCTTATCCTGCCAGAAGTGTAAGTTTACAGCGTTAGTGATAGCTCTAATCGGGCATCTTCCGTCAACCCATTCCCACATCTTGTTAGCAACAAGCCCGTGAAGCTGGGAAACAGCGTTTGCAATTCTTGACATTCTTAATGCTGCAACTGTCAAAGAGAAGTTTTCACCGCCCAATTGAATAGCTCTTTCTCTTGAAGCGCCTGCAAAGAAACCGCCTTCCAGTAATGTATCAACCCAGTGAACTTCGTTACCGGCTGCAACTGGAGTGTGAGTTGTGAATACAGTTTTCTTTCTGACTTCTTCTAAGTTGCCGTTATATTGTCTTAAAAGTTCAAAAGCAGCCGGAAGAGCATGTCCTTCATTCATATGTACAACATCAAAGTTATATCCTGCAGCTTGAAGTACTCTTATACCTGCAATACCAAGAACAGTTTCTTGAGCAATTCTTATTTTTTCATTTCCGTCATAAAGTTTGTGAGAAATGCTCTTAGCCCAGTCACTGTTTCCGTCAATATCAGTTGTTAACAAGTAAACAGGGCAGGTTCCGAATAATTCAGGGTCTACTCTGAAAGCCTTAACTTTAACTTTTTCGCCGAAAGTATCAACTTCTACGGTGATACCTGTATCAACTAAGAAGTCATAATATTTTCTGATATAAGCTACTTCAACGTTGCCAGCATGGTCGATTCTCTGGTCATAATAACCGTATGACCACAACATAGTTACACCTACCATCGGCATTTGTAAATAACCGGCAGATAACATATGAGAACCTGCCAAAAATCCTAAACCACCTGAATATGTACTAAGTGATTGATCCATTGCTATTTCCATTGAGAAATACGCTACGTTTGGTAATGTCATAATCTTTAACCTTTTCTAATAATGTGTACTACTAAAGGACTAATCAGTCCATTCAAATTATATACCAACAACATAATACATAATCAATCTTTTTATCAAAAATCTAATACTAAAAAATTACTTAAAAGGCTAAAGTTCAAGTATGACAAGTGTTTAAAAATTGTAAAGAAATGTTACAATCTAATACTTTAGGATTAGTTCTATATAATTAAGGGCGCGATTTTATAAATCGCGCCCTATTTTTTAAATTTTTATTAATAAGAATTTACTGTCTTTTAATGCCAAAACCTTATGCTCAATATCTTTCTTAAACATAAGTATTTCACCTTTATCAATTTTAAACTTTTCAGCCTCAAAATGGATTTCGATTTCACCATCTAATACAAACAGTGCAGCATCAGCTTTTGATGTGTGCGTATCAATAATTTCTTCTTTTTTTAATGCAATCACAGAAAGACAGCTTTCGTTATTTTCTAATAAAACTTTGCGTTCGAATTTTCCGCCGTCAAGGTTAACAATATCCTTTGCTTTTAAAATGTTATAAAACATATTTTATCTCCTTTCGGTTTGATTAAAATACAAATTTAACTTATTTACATCCGATAATTGGAGATAAAAAGTGTACAGTTTAAGTATCGGAATTCAAAATGTAAAGATTTCTAAATATTTAATAAAAAGAAAAGCAATTTTTAACATGATATATACTTTTTATATACAAGGAGCAAAAATATGAATAAAACGCAGATAGTAATTCAACGGTTTAACAATAGTAAAACAGAGAATCTTAAATTTAATTTGTATTCATTTCTAATGAAGCAGAAGCGTAAACTTGCGCCTATTGATACTATTATAAAAAAAGAAGTACGATATAATAAATCGACAGAAGAAGTGAAATATTATAAAGAATACGAGTATAATAAAGGTAATAAGAAGATTTTAGAAGTAAATCGGAATGAAAGCGGTAATGTACGCTCTTTTACTGAATACAAATATGATAGATATAATAGAAAAACTAAATGTATATATTATAACAATGAAGGTAAAATAAACTATTATAATCTATACGAATACAAAGATAATAATAGTGATAGTGTTTCAAAAGAAACCCGTCTTAGTTCTGACAATAAAGTGCTATATTATATTGAATATAAATATAATAGAAAAGGTGAACTAATAAGCTACAATAAATTTAGTGCAGACGGTAAGAAAAAGGTTGTTTAATAATTGCATAACACCTCTCCTTGCAGGAGAGGTGCAGCCGTGTTTGAGGCTGTGCCGAAAACTACGGATGCGGTGAGGGGGCAGGCCGCAAGGGCAAATAAAAAATTTAAAATGTTAATAGACTAAAAGTTCAAATAGCTAGTTCCCATGATGTGACTATAACTTATTACTGTTTAATTAGTATTATTTATTACATTTTGATTTGCGAAGCTGATTTTTAACATACAGTCGGGCTTATTTTATAAAAAATATTTTTTATTGACTGATAGTTACTATCAGAATGTATTATAATAATTGTAATGAAAGGAGAGAAAATGGAACAGACAATTAATGTTTTGGATAAAGTTAATTCACCTGAGGATGTTAAGAAACTTGGTGTTTCAGAAATGTATAAACTTGCTGATGAAATCAGGCATTATATAATCAAGAAGGTTAATACAACAGGCGGGCATCTGGGGCCGAATTTGGGTATGGTAGAAGCGACAATTGCGCTTCATTACGTATTTAATTCACCTGCAGATAAGATTGTATTTGATGTTTCACATCAATGTTATCCTCATAAATTTTTAACCGGCAGAAAAGAAGGTTTTACTAATCCGGAACAGTATCAGGCTTATACGGGCTATACAGCACCGGAAGAGAGCGAGCATGACTGGTTTAAAGTCGGTCACACTTCGACATCAGTGAGCTTAGCCTGCGGACTTGCAAAAGCAAGAGATTTGAAGGGCGGTAATGAAAATGTTGTTGCAATTATCGGCGACGGTTCTCTAAGCGGCGGCGAGGCTTATGAAGGGTTAAATAATGCGGCTGTTCTTGGAAGCAATATTATCATTATTGTGAATGATAATGAAATGTCTATCGCTGAAAACCACGGCGGTCTGTACAAAAATCTTAAACTCTTAAGAGATACAAATGGTGAAGCAGAGTGTAATTTTTTTAAATCATTGGGGTTTGATTACTATTATATAGAAGAAGGGCATAATATTGAAAAATTAATAGATTTATTTAATAAAACCAAAGATTTAAATCATCCTGTATTAATTCACATGCATACAATAAAAGGTAAAGGCCTTGATGCGGCAGAATTGGACAAAGAACATTATCACTGGATTTTGCCCGGAGAATTAGATGTAAATTATTCTCCGTCTCAAGGCGGTAATGATTATGGTTCATTAACTGCTTCTTATATAGAACAAAAATCTTTGGAGGATAATTCTATAATAGCTATTTCTCCTGCAACTCCCGGTGTAAGCGGCTTCTCTCCGGAATTTAGAAAGAAAGTCGGAATTCACTATACAGATGTAGGTATTGCAGAAGAGCATGCTGTAGCATTTGCTTCCGGTATTGCAAAAAACGGCGGTAAACCAATCTTGGCAATGATGAGTTCTTTTGTTCAAAGAACTTATGACCAGCTTTCACAGGATTTAGCGCTGAATAGTAATCCGGCAACTCTGTTAATCTTCTGGGGCGGAATATCCGGAGCTGATGCAACGCATCTTACCTGTTTTGATATTCCTCTGATAAGTAATATTCCAAATATGGTCTATCTTGCTCCAACTTGCAGAGAAGAATACTTAAGAATGCTTGATTGGTCTGTTAATCAAAAAGATTATCCGGTTGCAATCAGGGTTCCGGCAGGAGATGCTAATCCTGCCGGTCAAGAAGATAACACGGATTATTCAATCATTAATAAATATAAGCTGGAAGAAGCCGG
This sequence comes from Candidatus Gastranaerophilales bacterium, assembly GCA_944326495.1. Taxonomy (GTDB): domain Bacteria; phylum Cyanobacteriota; class Vampirovibrionia; order Gastranaerophilales; family Gastranaerophilaceae; genus CAG-196. The sequence continues at coordinate 6,966 of CALVEE010000018.1, forward strand.
TTCTAAGGCTGCAATCATAGGTCTGGGCTCTTTCCTCAATTTAGGCAGACAGGTTAAATCTGCTCTCAAAGAAAAATTAGGAATAGAAGCAACTCTTATTAATCCAAGATTTATTACCGGGCTGGACAGAGAAATGCTTGAGTCTTTGAAAAATAACCATGATATCGTAATTACATTAGAAGATGGAATGCTTGACGGCGGCTTTGGAGAAAAGATTGCACGCTATTATGGTGCTTCTGATATGAAAGTGTTGAATTACGGAGCTAAAAAAGAATTTCCTGACAGAGTTCCGCTCCAAACACTATACGAAAGATACCGCCTGACTCCTGATTTGATTGTTGAAGATGTCAAAGCTTGCCTTTAAAGGCAAGCTTTTTTCGTTTGCAAAATTTCAAAGGTTCAACTAAAATTGTTATATTAAAAGGAGTCGTAATTTTGGTTGAGCATTATACAAAAAGTCTGCTCTATGAGCTGGAGCTTACATCACGCGTTTTGCACGAAGCAATGCTGTGTTATTTTAAACAGAAAAAATTCGCTCTTACCCCTGATGAATACATAATCCTTGACTGCCTTTACATGAATCCGGAAGTTATACAGATGGATTTAGCTAAAATGATTCTCAAAGGACGGGCTCATACAGGAAAATTCCTTAAATCACTTGAAGATAAAGGTTATATCTCAAGAACTCCGGCACAGAGAGGGTCAAAAATCGTAATGAGGCTTGAAATTACAGAAAAAGGGCTTGAATTATATAATTTTATTTCTGCTGAAATCGAGGCTTATATAAAACATACAAGTATTATTAAAAAATCTAAAATTGACGAAACTATTAACCTCTTGAAGACAATCAGGGAGGATGCGATAAGCAGGTTTGATATAAAATTTGAATAAAAAGTACTTGTAATTTTTCCTGATGTGTGGTTAAATTTACATGTAGAAATTTCTACACACGGGGAAAGAAAAATGACAGATACTGCCGCAGTTCAATCAGAATGGAAGTTTAAGATAAATCCTTGGGTGACAATGATACCCTTGATGCTTTCAATATTTATGTTTGCGTTAGATGAAACTATTTCAAACGTAGCACTTCCATATATGGCAGGAACTTTTTCCGTTAGTCATAATGAGTCTACCTGGATTATTACCAGCTATTTGGTAGCAAGCGGTATTGTAATCCCTACAGTTGATTTTTTTAGTAAACTGATGGGGCGGAAACAGTACTTTCTGCTTAGTATAGTTATTTTTACGTTTGCATCATTGTTATGCGGTATTTCAAATTCTATGGCCATGATGCTGTTTTCAAGAATTCTTCAGGGCGCGGGGGGCGGCGGTATTCTGCCGGTTGTTCAGGCAATGATTTTTGAGATATTTCCTAAAGAAAAACTCCCCGCAGCAATGGCAGTTTTCGGACTCGGAGTTATTATGGCGCCGATTATGGGGCCGGCTTTGGGCGGGTGGATTACTGAAAACTGGTCTTGGCCTTTTATATATTTCATTAATATTCCTTTCGGTATAATTGCACTCTATCTTGCAAAACAGTACATTGAGGAGCCGCCGTATTCCAGAAAACAAAAACATGTTACTATGGATTATTCCGGCTTCTTTTTCCTTTTATTATGGCTTTTAACTTTACAAATAGTTCTGGATAAGGGAAATGATGCCGATTGGTTTGGCGCTGCCTGGATTTGTAAATTGTTTACTGTGTCTATGATTTCGTTTTTTGTATTTGTATTTATTCAGATTAAAAAAAGTAAAACAAATACAGGACTTATTGATTTAGCAATCTTAAAAAACCATAACTTTCTAATAGGCACCATGGGACAGATAATCTTAATGGGCGTTATGATGGCATCAGCTTCTATTTTACCCTCAATGCTTCAATCTCTTTTAGGCTATACAGCATTTTTAAGCGGCCTGTCAATGGTTCCCCGCGGCGCAGGATGTTTAATTGCATCTGTTTTATGCGGAGTATTTGTTGCAAAAATCGGTATAAAAAAGATGACAATTATCGGGCTTCTAATTCTTACACTTGCAGGATTGATGTTTGGTGAGATTAATACATCTATCTCGCTTGCAAATATTGGAATTCCAAATTTTACATTCGGCCTCGGGATGGTAATGGCAATGGTTCCTTTATCTAATATATCTTGTGCAACTCTTCCTAATGAAGCGCAGACAAATGCTGCCGGTGTTCAAAACCTCTTGAAAAATACCGGCGCTGCAATCGGGACTTCTATCGCCACAACAATGATTACGAGATTTTCCCAAGCGCATCAGCATATGCTGATAAAATTTTTAACAGATACAAATCAGGTTTATTCAGAAAGAGTGCAGGCTATGGCTTCATCATTTATGACAACTGTGGATTGGGGTACAGCTGCTCATATGGCTCAGGCGCAAATTCATAGTATTTTAAGACAGCAGGCTACACTATGGGGATACGTTGAAACATTCAGATATTTTGCAGTTGCTGCGGTAATAATTATCCCGTTCGTTTTCTTCTTGAATGAGGGCAAACCTGCTAAAGAAAATTAATAATCTGAATAATTTTTTTATAATTTATCTCTTATACGCGGTATAAAAAATAATTATATCGTGTTTGGACTTTTATATTTTATCAGCCATGTGGCTAGGTAAAATATGAAAGGAGATAATATGAATTTTGTTGAGCCGATAAGAAGTAAAGAAGATATTAAAAAAGTAGAACAATATCTTGCCCAAAAAAGTTTAAGAAACCGCCTTATTTTTGTTTTCGGAATTAATACGGGACTCAGGGTTTCTGATATTTTGGGGCTTAATGTCTCGGATGTTTTGCATAAAACCCACGTAGAAATAAGAGAGCAGAAAACAAATAAGTATAAAAAATTTCCTTTGAATACGAAAATAACGGGTCTTTTAAAAACATATTTAGAAGATAAAGAATTGGATGAACCATTGTTTATGGGTAAGAAAAACGGAAGATTGCACCGTTCGCAGGTTTACAGGTTTCTTAACGAGGCTTGCAGAGCCTGCGGTGTAAAAAGCCGGATAGGTACGCACACGATGCGCAAAACTTTCGGTTATTTTTATTATAAACAATATAAAGATGTAGCCTTACTGCAAAGGATTTTGAACCATTCAAATCCTGCAGTGACCTTACGCTATATTGGAATCTCTCAAGATGAAATAGATAATTCTTACACAAACTTTGAACTCTAATGCACCATAATTTTCATTATGGACTAAAACCGACTCCAAGTAAACAATATCCTAAACAAAGGGATAAGTCAATGTATAACTAGTATTAAATTTTACAAAAATTTATTTAATAGGAGTCTCTAAAATCGGCGGTTTTCATTTGATGCATCATAATGAAAATTATGATGAAAAAGAGTTACGGAGTAATAAAATGGAAAGCGGCAGCATCATCAAAGAAAAAGGAGTTTTAGAGCAGATAAAAGAATATTACCGCAAGAATGGTAATATTC
>CALVEE010000019.1 GCA_944326495.1 Candidatus Gastranaerophilales bacterium
CTTGTAAAAAGAGAGCTTGCAAATAATAATATAGATGCAATGAAAAAGTATCTTGATGGTTGTAAAACCGGAAATACCCGTTTTGATGGACAAGAAGCAATTAATATAATTAAACATGCCGGCGGTATTGCAATTTGGGCACATCCGCTTGGTGGCGAAGGTGAAAAACATTTAACAGAAAAAGAGTTTCTTCAACGTCTTGATACTATGAAAAATTTTGGAATACAAGGTTTGGAATGTTATTATTCAAGATATAATTCTAAAGAAATAAAATTTCTTGTCGATTGCGCCAAGAAAAATAATTTACAAATTACTGCCGGAAGTGACTATCATGGAAAAAATAAAGATATTCCTCTCGGGAAATTAAGTAGCACAAATCTATCACTCACAAATTTTTATGATATATCTATTGATATTCTAAGTAATTAAATGCAAACTGGTAAATATAATACTTGCGTCTTGCGGTGTTTCTTTATTACCCCAGCCTTTTGCTTTTGCGGAAGTCGTTATATATAACTTTTTTTGTGCACGCGTAATTGCAACATATAGAAGCCTTAAACTCTCTTCTGAATTAAACTGTTTGAGTTCAAGCTCTGATTTGCGTTTGTAATCAGGATTAAATGATTTTACTTCTTCCATAAATAATGATGAAGCTTTAAGTTTTGATTTTTCAACATCTATTGAAAGATTTTTTTCTTCCATCTCGGGCAAAAATACATATTCAAACTCATCGCCTTTAGATTTGTGGAGTGTCATTATTTGTACTTTACCGCGCATGGCGTCTTTATCTTCTTCATCCGAGAAAAATTTAAATCCGCTCAAAGTCGGCTTTTTAGATAATTCTTCCAGACGCTGGAGCGTGAGGTCAAATTTCCCTTGTGAATTCAACCGTTTTACGAGTGTTGCTATTAAATAAACATTTGATTTTTCAATGTCGCTCGTATAATAAAATAATCCTATTTTTATAACAAGTTCTTCTAAAGGAAGCGTAGAAGAATTAAGCCAGTACTGCATATCCCACAAAAATTGCGATAAATCTTGTGATTCAATATCATCTCCGTCTTTTTGAATAAACGGAATTTCGGATGCTCTTATTTCGAGCTGCAAGCGCTGTTTATAAAAACCTAAATCAGAAAGAGTTTCATAAGTTGATACAAGAATTTCATTATCATACGGATTCTGAATAAATTTAAGAATTGAAAAAATCGTATTGAAAACGCCTTTCTGGCTTAAAGAATCATTTCTTGTAATAGTTTTTAATCCGGCGTTATTAATAAATTCTGCCCAGCTGTTAACCTGATAATTATTTCTTAAAAGTATTCCGATAGTTGCATCCTTATTTTTTGTAAGAATGTTTTTTATTTTTTTTAATATAAAATTCTTCTCAGCAAAGATATTTTCAAAAACATGGGAATAAATTGCATTCTTACTTTCCGGATTCTTTCCGCTTACTCCGTGCATATAACTTTTAAAGAAGGCTTTCGGAAGAATTTTATCCCCAAAATCAACGAGTTTGTTCGCTAAATTCATAACCTCCTGCGTGCATCTCTGGGAATGGTTCATTTCTACAGTTTTATCGGCATTATGAATAAAAGCTCTAAACCCTTCCACATCAGCGTTTGAAAAAGTTGTCGTAATTGCCTGATTAATATCTCCGCAGCGGATTAAGTTTTTATGTTTTCCGCTCAAAAGACCGATTAATCTTTGCTGTACGCCTGATGAATCCTGCGCTTCATCTTCTATAATATATTCGCATTGATTTTGGTAATATTTAAGAATATCGGGATTATTCTCAAGCAGCTTAACCGACATGATTAAAATATCATCATAATCAATCAAATTTGCTTCTCTGAGTTCAGCTTGATATTCTTTATAAAATGTCTTAAATTTTTCTGTCTTTTTATCGCTTGATTTTTTATCAATATTTCCTTCCTGCAGTTTTAAAACAGATATGGCTCTGTCAAACTCTTCAACCTCGGTTTTTGTAGATTTTCCTCCAACCGCTTTTATAATCCGCATTCTCTGCGTATCATCGCAAATATCAAAATCAGAGGATAGATTTAATCTTTCAAAATTGGAGTTTTCTTTTATTATTTTTAGAGCAAGTCCGTGAATTGTACTTATATTTGGAAGCCTGTTTGTATTCGGGCACATGTTTTTAATTCTTTCTCTGAAATTCCTTGCAGCAGAATCCATATAGGTAAGAACATAAATATTCTCGGGATTTACGCCTCTGTCCATAAGTTTTATTATAAGAGCAAGCAGGATTGTGGTTTTCCCGGCACCCGGCACGGCAGAAATCGCCATCGAGCCTTTCCGGTAATCTAATACTGGCTTTTGGTCGTCACGGGGAATTATTCTAAATGCCTTCTTTTCTTCAACCGGTTCATCTCCCCCGCCGGCTAAATACTCTTCTATTCCGCCTAAATTTTCAACACCTGCAGGGTCAAACAGACTTGAGCATGCCCAGATATGTTCTTTTGCTAAAAGCAGAAGCTTTCTCAAAATTCTGGCAGTTTTTTGTTTTGATAAGAATATATCATCTTCAACCGTGTATTCATCCTTTGTCCAATCCGCCTGCATGACCCATGCATTATATAAAGGTCCTGTATCGGTTTTTACCCAGTCGCTGTGTGATACGTCAAGCCAGAATTGATAGCGGGTAGAAATCTTGTTATCAATAATTTTCTGCGGAGTTGCTATAACCAAATCATTATCGCCGATTTCTAAAGTTGTACTCGGGTTTTCCGCAATAATAGAATTTTCAATTTGAACAATTATATCTTCCGCTCTTTCAATAACTTTTTCCCCACCTAAAACATTTTCAAAATCTTTTAATTGTTTTATAAAGAAATTAAATTTATTAATTTTATCCTCTTCGACAAAATCTATTCCGTTGTAGAACATGTCAAAAACTTTTTTGGAAAGTTTTTCGTTTTTATTTCTTACGTTTTCAAACGCGTCATGGAATTTTTTGTATTTTTCGCTGTAGAATTCGGATTCTGCGGGAAGTTTTTTATTTAATTTATAGTATTCTAAAATTTTATTACAATATTTTAGCGGGATTCCTGCAAAGTCTGCAAGAATTACTCTTAAATCCATCTCTGTAATTTCAAGATTGAGCATTAGTTTCAGAATATTCAAACTCGATTTAACAAGCGGATTATCAACGAGTTTTTCACTTCCGGAGAGGAACAGAAGATTACATTTCAGGTTTTCTTTTAATGCAAAATGCAGCATGTCATCTTGAAGCGGTGTAATGATTGCAATGTCTTTCGGAAGAACATCTTTTTTGAATAAGTTTTGTATCTTTTCAACCGTGTAATCCAGAATTTCAGCGCGTTTGGAGAGTGAAGTTAATGTAAAATTTTCCAATCTTTCTTTTTTGTTTTCAAGAATGTTTGAGAATATAATTTCCCCCTGCCTGAAAGATAAAAATTCTTGCGCGCATCCCCCTTCTCTTTGCGTATCTGCTTCAAATCCGGCGCATCCCCCCGCCCCTTGTGGGAGGGGGCTGGGGGGAGGGGTCAAATTTTTAGTTTGCGCGTTAGCTTTAAATTCCCAACAATCTTCTTGTTTGTCAGACGCACTCACTCCATATTCATTCAGACCCCTCCCCGAAATCAAAGATTTCGACCCTCCCACAAGGGGAGGGTAATTCTGCGCTTGTTGCAAGAGAGGAGATTGTTCAATCAGTCGTAATGTTTCTTCAATTACTCCTTCAATATTATTAAAAACATCATTGTTAAAAACTCTTAAAACCCTAAATCCGTTATTCATGATAAACTTATCTCTTGATTTATCATGTTCTGTTTGTTCAGTCTCAAGATGTCCGCCGCCATCAAGTTCAATAACTAGTTTTTTCTCGTAGCACACAAAATCAAGTATATAATTCCCGAATGCTTCCTGTCTTCGGAACTTTAATCCGCCTAATTGTTTTTTTCTAAGGTAATACCACAAAATTTCTTCTGCCGGAGTTTGATTTTGTCTTAATTCTTTTGAATAATTAAGTGCTTCTTGCGTGTAAAAATGTCTGGCTTTAATCATTCTACGACATTCCCTCTCCCCTTGTGGGAGAGGGCTAGGGAGAGGGGTCAAATCTTTAATTTGAGAACTTATTCCATATTCCCAACAATTTTCTTGTTTGTTAGGCGCACTTACTCCATATTCATTCAGACCCCTCCCCGAAATCGGAGATTTCGACCCTGTCTTGGATTTGCTCCACGCTCCCGGAGTGTCGCCTTTAAGCCTATACGGCTTAGCCGGCTCCATCCGCTCGCTATCCGGACTTTCATATTTACTCCAGTCCGTTCGCAAATCCGCTCCCACAAGGGGAGGGTAACTCCATGATTCTTGTAAAATTACATCTTCATTAAAAAGTTTTTTTAACTTATACTCAATCGAAGTATCTGCGCTCAAATATCCGCATCTTGATGAACCGAGCGAGTCAAAACATATTACCCAATCTTTTAATTGCGGTCTTAAATACGTAATAAAATCAAAACAGACCGGAGTCATCTCATCCGCGTCATCAACAAGCAAATATTTAATATTCTTGAAATAATCCGTATTTTTATAAACATAATTAAATATCAAAGTCTGTCTCAAATAATCTAAACTTCTGGATTTTAAAGTCACTCCCAAAAGTCTTTTTATAACAATTTCCGCATCATCTGCAAACGATTCTTTTAAAATCTTAGACCGCTCTTTTACATCCTCATTTGTTAAATGATTTTGTACAATTAAAGCATACCTTCTGAAAATCTGATGCAGCAAAGATTTTTTTGAATTGTAACCTTTTACCGGAACTTGTTTTAGTATATCTTTTAACAAAAACTGCGAAACCTCCAGCCCGACAAGGTTCGGGAGAATAAAACGTTTATCCCCGGGAATAGAATTTTCTATAAAACACCAATTATCAACAAGTGTATTATATACAATTGAAAAAAATGAATGAACATTTAATTTTTCAATCGCATTAATTTTCAGATTTTCTAAGATTTTATTTACAACTTGTTTTTTTAAAGTGGAATTCTGGACAAGAACCAGTATTTCTGGTGGTTTTACCCCATCAGAAATAAGCTCCAGATATTTTTCGACTAATACTTTAGTTCGAAAATCGACTTTAATAAAATTTAATAACATACTCCTTATAGACTATTTTATCACAAACAGGGTTCAAACCTCTTGCCAAATCAGAAAATTTCTACTACAATAATCTCGTAAGCAATTACAGATACACTATTTAAGAAGGAGATTAAAATGGCAAGAGTTAAAGAAGAAAAAAAAGGTATTCAAGAACAAATCATTGAATCAGCAGGTCAAATTTACAACTACCTTTCAAACAAA
>CALVEE010000020.1 GCA_944326495.1 Candidatus Gastranaerophilales bacterium
CAAAGATTACAGAAATTAATTTTTCCTAAAGGTTTGATGTACTATTCAAACGATTTTCGAACCGCTGAAATCTCAAGCCTATTCATTAAAAAAGACGCCTCATTGGCGTCTTATAATAATATGGTACCCCCAAGCGAATTCGAATCGCTGTCTACACCGTGAAAGGGTGTTGTCCTAGGCCTCTAGACGATGGGGGCTTACCGACAATTTCTATACTACCAAATCAATTTTTAAAGTCAAGCACTATGATTTAAAACTTGAATTAGGGGTATGTTAAGCGTAAAATTAGGGTAAGAAATTGAGGTTATTATGATTAATAGAAAATCCAGAGACGAAATTAAAAGAATGAGACATGCCGGTCATATTGTGGCTTTAGTTCATAAAAAAATGAGAGAAGTTGTTGAACCCGGGATTTCTACGAAAGAATTAGACAATATTGCAATGAAAGTTATAAAGGAAAACAAAGCTATTCCGACTTTTCTTGGTTATAATGGTTTTCCTGCAAGTATTTGTACATCAATTAATGAAAAAGTCGTTCATGGAATACCTTCTGATAAAGAGATTTTAAAAGACGGCGATATTATTGCAATTGATGTAGGAGCAACATACGGCGGCATGGTTGGTGACAGTGCCTGATCTTATGCGGTCGGAAATATTTCTGACGATAAGAAAATGCTTATGAAAGCTACAGAAGAAGCTCTTATGGCAGGAATTTCAAAAATGAGAGCCGGCAATGTTCTGGATGATATTTCAGGCGCAATAGAAGATGTCGCAAATAGTTATAAGCTTGGAATTGTTCGCCAGTACGGCGGACACGGGGTTGGACACAGCATGCACGAAGATCCGTTTTTGTTTAACTACAGAGTCGGAGATCAAACTCTTATAAAATCCGGCATGGTAATAGCGATTGAACCAATGTTAAATTTAGGCGGCGATGAAGTTTTTGTAGAAGATGATAAGTGGGGAGTTGTTACGAAAGACAGAAAACCATCTGCGCATTTTGAACATACAGTTCTTGCAACAGATGGTGCTCCTATTCTCATGACAACTTTAATGGAATAAAATTAATTTAGTATAATTCCGACTAATTTATCAATTTTTCCACAAACCCAGTCTGCGACTTTTTCAAATTGGCTTTTGCTGTTGTCATGTAGTTCTATCGCTTCCTGACGCTCTTTTGCTTGTTTTTTATCCGCTTCAGCCTGCTTCTTTTGTTGATTAATAGCTTCTTGTTGTTTTCTAGCCTGCATTTCAGTGTCAGTTTCAAAATCAAATTTTAATACTGCGCCGTCATCGCATAAAATAGTAGTTACTCCTGCTTTTGCGTCTCTTTTAATACCGGTTACTCCATTTTGACCGACTAAAGAATCAGCTTTTTTAAGATCACTTTCGCTTAAATCATTTTTATTGCCATCAAGACTTCTTAGAGCATCAAATATGGCGTATCGCTTGCTGTTTAAATCCAAGGTACCAAGCTTGCCACTTTTGCCATTACTGTAAACTCTTGTTGTTTCACCCATATTTCCGTTTTTTACAGTAGCTGAAATATCACCGACTTCACCCATTTCTCTTTGTCTAAAGTTTGTAATAGTAACATTTCTTGCAAATGATACAGTAAAATTTTCATAAGCACCGGTGTTTGTAACTGTAAGATTTCCGCCTATTGTCATATATATCTCCTTTTCTCTAAAATATCCCGTATATATATTAAAAGTATTAAGGATGGAAATAATTGCCCGAAATATATTTTTTTACATGCAAGAAGTTGCGCAAAAATAGATATAATCAGATATTTTTACATTTACAAAACTTAATATATGATATAGAGCCTAAAGTTTAGAGTGAGAAGTTTTATAAAGCTCCCTCAGCGCATCCGTAGTTTTCGGCACGGCCTCAAACACGGCTGCTCTTCTCCTTACAGGCACTACAGTCCAAGAAAAATTCAAAAGAGAAAACCATATATAAGTATATGTCTCAATTTGCCTGAAATTATATAATATAAAGACATAAAAAAGCCCCCTCACCCGAATTTCTAAGTTTCGCTTCTGCTCAACTTGAAATTCTTCCCTCTGTCTTGGATTTGCTCCACGCTCACAGAATTTCGCCTTTAAGCCTTACGGCTTAGCCGGCTCCATTTGTTCGCTATCCGGACTCTCATATTTACCCCCTCCCATTTACCCCTCCGGCTGCAAATCCGCTCCCTCAAGGGAAGGAACAGTATACACTTGGCGCAACCCCCTCCCTTTTGAGGGAGGGGGTTGGGGTGGGTGATAACAAACCCTGTACAAAACAAGGCTTATGCCTTTAACGCAAATCCATTACGGGCTGGCACCCTTCCTAACCTTCCCTCAAGGGAAGGAATGCTATACACTTGGCGCTCCCCCTCCCTTTTGAGGGAGGGCGGGGTGAGTGCTGATTAAGATTTATGAGTTTAGAGAAAATAATTTCTACTATATGTTTATAAAATTCGTACGTTTGGTTTTGGTCTCTTATTTCTTCTAATTTCTCCCTTACGGGAAAGCACCCATCCTAACCTTCCCTCACTAGGGAAGGAACGCTATACACTTGGCGCTCCCCCTCCCTTTTGAGGGAGGGCTGGGGTGGGTGCTGATTAAGATTTATGAGTTTAGAGAAAATAATTTCTAATATATGTTTATAAAATTTGTACGTTTGGTTTTGATCTCTTATTTCTTCTAATTTCTCCCTTACGGGAAAGCACCCATCCTAACCTTCCCTCACTAGTGAAGGAATGCTATACACTTGACGCTGACTCCCTCCCCTTTGAGGGCGTAAAAACACGATTGTAATTCGGACATTAGTCTGCTAATAACTGTCATGCTGAATAGTCGGTTGCGCATACCTGCCCAATATTGACTTATAACGATATTATTTAAATGAACAGCTCGTTTAAAATTCATTTTATATTTTTCATTTGTCCCTGCTGGCTGACCCCTCACCCGAATTTCTAAGTTTCGCTTTAGCTCAACTTGAAATTCTACCCTCTCCCACAAGGGGCGAGGGAATTGCCATGTCTGGAGTTCGACCTGCCCGCTCCTTGTAGGTGCAAATCCGAAACTGGAACAAAATATTTGTCACATTCTATTCACTATTCACTATCCTTATGTTATTGTTATGGTAGTTTAGACTGAATGAGAGGTTGAAAATGGATTTTAAATCAAAAAGTAAAACAATAGAATGGGTTAATACGTATTCAAAGATGGTTGACCAGACGGTTATACCTTATGAGTATAAGTTTGTAAATATAACTTCCGGTGATGAGATGTTCGATGCTATTAGAAATATGATAGTAAGAGGTGCTCCGGCAATAGGGATTGCGGGAGCACACGGGGTAATTTTATATGCGCAGGAGCTGGAAAAAGAAAATCTTTCAAGGGAAGATTTCGTAAAAGAATTAATAAAAAAAGCTGAATATATGAAAACTTCCCGCCCTACTGCTGTTAATCTTATGTGGGCATGTGAGAAACAGATTGAGGTTATAAAGAATTCTAAATCTGATATAAAAGGTATTATTGAGGAACTTAAGCAGAATGGAATAAAGCTTGAAAACGAAGATATTGAAATTAATAAGAAGATTGGTGATTACGGTGCAGAAGTTGTGCCGAAAGGTGCAACAATTTTAACACATTGTAATGCCGGTGCTTTAGCGACAGTCGGATACGGAACTGCGCTAGGAGTTGTACGTTCTGCTTATGCAAAAGATAACACAATTCAAGTCTTTGCTGATGAGACCAGACCCCGCCAGCAAGGGGCAAGAATTACCACATTTGAGCTTGCTATGGATGGAATTCCGGTAACCCTTATAACAGACGGAATGTGTTCATATTTTATGAAAAAAGGTATGATTGATATGGTTGTTGTCGGAGCTGATAGAATTACTGCAAACGGTGATACTGCAAACAAGATAGGAACTTATACCGTCGCAATTGCGGCTAAATATCATAATATTCCTTTTTATATTGCAGCACCTTTATCGACAATAGATATTTCAATCAAATCAGGTGATGAAATCCCGATTGAAGAGCGTTCTCACGAAGAAGTTACGCATATTAACGGGAAACGGATTTGTGCTGAGGGGGTAAATATTATTAATCCGGGATTTGATGTAACTCCGCATGAGCTTATTACAGGTATTATTACTGAAAAAGGCATACTAAGACCTGATTATAATAAATCAATTGCAGAAGTTTTTAGTAAAGACAATATTTAATCGCTTCCATCATAGAGTCAGGATTAGCAATATTTTTCCCTGCAATATCGAATGCTGTGCCATGGCTTGGTGAAGTTCTTATTATATCAAGCCCGATTGTCATATTAACCGTTTTTTCAGAAGCCACAGACTTTATCGGAATTAATCCCTGGTCATGGTAACAGGCAATATAGCAGTCATAAGGAGATTTTTCTCCTTTAAGATAATTCTGTACTGCCTTTATAAATAAAGTATCTGCAGGAAGCGGATTTGTAATATTTATTCCCCTGTTTCGTACAGCCTCTATTGCAGGAACAAGAGTCTTTTCTTCCTCGTCTCCAATAAGCCCGTTTTCTCCGGCATGCGGGTTTAAAGCACATAGAGCAAACGAGGGTTTTTTGATAAGCAGCTTATTCTGAAAATAACTTCTTAATCTTTCTGTTTTTTCAATAATAACTTCTTTTGTTAAAATCCCGCTTACATTTTTTAAAGCGCAGTGTCTTGTAAGCAAGAGAACTCTAAAATCCTTTGACACAAAAAGCATTTCAGCCTTCTGTCCGTTATGAGCTAAAAAATGTTCAAGAACTTCTGTCTGCCCGTTAAACTTATGTCCGGCTGAATTCATTGCTTCCTTAGAAGTCGGCGCTGTGACGATAAACTTGGGCTTTATTTCGCACGCTTTTTCAAGAAGTTTGAATGAAAAATCACCCGCGTGAGCTGAAACTTCTCCGGGGATTATTTTTTCAGGGTAATCAACTTCTATAAGTTCATAATTATTATTCAAACATCCATAAGTATTTAAAACTTTTGAATTGGAAATAACTACAATATCTCTTGGCGGAATATTCAATAAATTTAAAGCTTTTATTGTAATTTCAGCCCCGATTCCGTTTGGATCACCTGTTGTTATTGCAATCTTGTTTGAGTATTTATTCATGGCACCTTATATAATTTAATATTTCAATCAAAGTGTTTGAATTTCCGAGATTTCCTGATTTAGTAATAATCCATCTCTTATTAACGTCAGAGCATATTGAAATAGCGGGCGCAGCTTCATCTAAAAGCTTCAGCTCATTTGATTTAATCGCTTTGCAGCATTTATACGAAGTCTCTCCGCCGAGTGTAATCAATACAACATTAATTTGTTCAAGAATTTTCCCCGTAAGAACTGCGAGATAGTCGGTAATCATAGCAGTAAGCTTATCTTTGGTTAATTCTGCATTTAAAGAGTCATCTGAAAATCCGTCAAAATTTGCAATCAAATGCGAGGTATGAACTACAACAGCTACACCGCATTTCAGGTTTGTAAGAATTCTATCTACAAGCTCATCCGTTACACCGTTTATAATATCTTTAGTATCAAGCGCTATAAAATTAATATTGTCGAAATCATCAGAGCGCTCTAATTTTGCAATCTGTTCCGCCGTAATTTGTGTAGCTGTTCCTGACACAATGAATTTTGGGAGTTTTTCAAGCTTTAAAGACTCTCTTGTTCTTTCAATACCGGCCAGCCATATTTTCCCGAGAACTTGAGCACCGGCAGCGGTTCCTGCCGGCAGAAGCTTTTTGTCGCATTTTTTTATAGCGAGCGCAATCTGTTCAATATCAGTAATTGAAGTAGCATCTGCCACAATCAGCTTTTTGCCTTCTTTTATAAGTTCATTAATCCTAATTAATACAGGCCCTGCACCGTTCATAACGGTTTTTAAATCAATAGTTCCGACCAGTTCTTTTTGTTTTTCATCAAGCTGTGAGCGCAGAAGAGTAGGAACATGCGATTCTAAAATAGGAGAATGCGGGTCTATTGCGATTTCTGTACGGCCTATCGGAACTCCTTTAAGCAGATGATATCCGCCTACTGTAATTCTTCCTTCCTGCGGAAACGCAGGTATTATAATAGAAGCATCATATCCGAGCAAATCCATCATTGTTAAGGTTTCAACTGCAATATTGCCTCTTAAGGTTGAATCAATCTTTTTATAGAAATAATCAAAAGAAAAATTCTCAACAAAAGATTTTACGGCTTTTTCAATTCTCAAAGCAGCTTCATGCTTTTCACAGTTTCTGGACTCTGTTGAAAGCGCCCATACTTCAACATTTTCTTTGTCTTGCGGAATACATTCACTATCTAGCAGGATTTTTGTATTTGCTCCCCTTAAATGAAATTGTAAAGCTGTATCATTTGCACCTGTCAAATCATCAGCAACTATTCCGACTATTTCAGATAAAATCATTGTTCAGCGTCTCTTTTTGAACCTAATAATCTCACATTGTTTGCAACAATTAAAAATCTTTCTCTTTCTTCACCGGTTTGGTCAGTCCATTTACTGATAGAAATTCTTCCGTCTACAACAACCTGACGTCCTTTTTTTATGTATTCGCCGGCAAATTCAGCCTGTTTATCCCAAACTTCTATATTATACCAGTCAGTAACTTCTTCCTTGGTTTTTGAATCCCAACGATTCACTGCAAGTGAAAAAGTTGTTTTAACTTTTCCGGATTCAAAATACTTTATTTCTGCATCCTGTCCTGCTCGGCCTATGATAGTTGCTGTATTCATTAATTTTCTCCTTATTCGTATATAGCTAAATTATAACATAATTATTTTTTGAGTCGAAAAGTTATGAACATTTGTAAAGGTTAAATTATTTATCTAGCAATAATATTTTTTACGGGTTTTATAATATTATTGAGAATTAAGGAGTTAAAAGCGTGTTAAAAGTAGAACCAGTAAGACCTTTTGTTAGTAATAAGTTTAATAATATCAAGTATTCAGAATACGAAAAAACATCCGGGAATAATCAGCTTCAAATAAGGGAGCTATCTGGTATTCCCAGAAGTTATATAAGTTTTAGAGCCGAAAAAAATAATGAATTAAATTATACAGATGAAGGGCGTCTGCTTATTGAAAAAGCTCAAAAAATTGCTCAGGAAAAAGGAAATTCCGAGCTTACGCCTTATCATATAATTGAGGCTGCAATTGAAGAAACAAAGGAAAACGAAACAAAATATGACAGTGACACTTTAGAAAGCGGAGTTATATCTTCAATTTCTACTCTAAATCTACTTGCGGAACGTCAGGCAGACAAGAATTTATTAATAGAAAAAGATTTAAGAGAGTATTTCTTTACCAGTGTTGACAATCTGCAGGCTGAAAATCAAGAGTATTTAAATAAATTACCGGTTAGTGAGGATAAAGTAAATACGGAACTCACTTTGTCAAATGATTTTAAGGATTTGTTACTGGAAGCACAATCTCAAGGCGCTAAAATGGATGCTTATAATATTTTAGGCACTGCTTTTAATACTCTGACTGCTCGCGGAAATAATTATGCAATAGAATTTTTGAAAGATTTCATAAGTTTAAATTACTATAAATCGTCTGAGGAATTGAGCAAGAATTATATGAAATCGTACGATAACAGAGCAATCGAAGTCTGGAATAAATTAGCACTCGGTTCAAACTTGTTTATAAACTATTCAGATTCTAAAGAAGGAGATAGAATTATATCAAGTTTAATAAAAACTATTAATGTTCCAAAGCATGGTGATTTCAGCCGGAAAAACACGTTAATTTATCCAATTTCAGAAAATATAACATCCGCTGACCTGCTGGAAGAAGTTAGTGAAATTTCTGAGGCTGAACCGGATAAACGTAAAATTTTTATAGTAAATCTTGATGCTATACTGGCTAAATCGATTAATCCTGAAACTAATGAGCTGGTCTATCCGGCAGAAATTATAGGGCTTGTAAATTCTCAAAATGATAATCTTGTAAAATTTATATTCTTGCAGAACAAAGAGAATTATTATAAGTCAATGCAAAATCCTATAATAAAGAAAGGATTTTCGAATTTCATCGCTTATTCAATTCCTCCTATTCATACATATGAAGCACAGGAAATTATAAATAAGAGCCGCAAATATACCAAGGATATAAAGCTTCCTTTTTCTAAAGAGGCAAGAAATAAAGCGATTGCTTATGCAGATAGAATTGACGGAGTATTTCCGGATAAAGCAGTTGATTTGATGAAAAGAATTGCGGATTATTACGGCAGTTCAAAAAAGAGAATAAATGTTAAAGAAGTTGATGAATTCGCATCTGTTGCAAAAGAAATTTTTAATAATAACAGTGATGAAACAAATATAGTTTATGATACCGGTAAAAATATTTCATCTTTGTACGGCAAGGATACAACAAAAAAAGATGTCGAAGCTATTGTGCGCCAAATTCATACCGGAAAAATCGGTACACGCGGTTATGTGATGTATTCTAAAGATATAGAAGCCGGCTCCGGAAGGCGCTTTACCGCTCAAGCTATAGCTGGTGAGGCGAAGGTGCCGTTTATAGAAATTGCATCATCAGATTTTGCACTGAATGCTTTAGATGAAGAAGGGGGTAAAACTATTCCGGGAATTAAGATGAAGAGAATTTTTGATGAAGCAAAAAAAGCTGCGGAACAGAATGAATATAAAACCGCAATAATTTACGTAAACAATTTTGAGGATTTTGCTTTCTCTAGCCCGTATCTTGCAGGTTACAAGCAGGCTATGGCGCAGATGGAAAAAGAAATGGCAAGAGCAGGGGAGGAAAAACTCAACATACTTGTTCTCGGGTCGACTGATAGTTATTATGCAGATGCTATACCCCTAGTGGTAAGAGGGTTTAATCAGGAGATTGCAATTGATTCTCCTGCATTTAATAAAATTTCAAGAAAAGAAATTTTAATTAACAGGATAAAGGAAGCAGAGCTTCCGCTTGCGTGCAAGAATACAGAAGAAAAGAACAATCTCATAAATAAACTGGTTAAGCTTACTGAATACATGTCTTTTGTAGAAATTAAGTCTATGGTTGAAAAAGCGGAGCAGATAATGGAGGAGCGCGGTAAGACAAAGGCTTCTATCGGAGATTTTATAGAAGCTTACCTTCAGCTTGAAACAGGACGTACTTCAAGACCTGAAATGCCGGAATATAACAGAAGAGCAACAACCTCGCATGAATGCGGACATGCTGTAAACCTTGAGGTCATGAACGAAATCCTGCGGGAAAAAGGACGGCCTTGGCATCAATCAAGAGATGTTAATTTTATTACGCTTGACCCTAGAGGGGACTTTTTAGGAGCAGTATTTGAAGGCAGATCGGAAAATGCTGATTATCCGTTTGAAGCAATGTTTACCGGTCTGGTCTGTGCATACGGAGGGTATTCCTGCGAAAAGATGTTCTTTGATATGAACGGTTCAAGCGGTATCTCACAGGATTTAGCCCAGGCTTCTTCTTCAGCTAAAAGAGGGATTGAATATTTCGGGTTTGGGTTTAATACAGGTAAGATTTCTAATGCTGCAGGAATAAAATCAGCTAAATATAATGAAAATGTTTTTAAAGATATGGATGTAATTCTTACTAATGCACAGATTGCATCGGATTTGATTACAGAAACTTTTAAAGGTTTTAATGAATGGTTTACTGATAAATACTCAAAACTAATCGGAACTGATGATTGTATGATTGATGGGGATAACTTTAGGGCAATCCTTGCAAAATGGAAAAATTCACAATCTGCCGGATTTAAAGATGAGTTTGAAATATTAAGCGATATGATTATGGATATTATCAAATCTTCTAAGAATGGTAAGATTTACGGTAAACTAAAAGTATAGTAAAAAAGCCCTGAAATAAATTTCAGGGCTTTTTTATTTTATTTCTTGACTTCTTCCTTTACCTGTTTTGGCTCCGGCGTAACGGGTTTTACAACTCTTTTAGGATTATAGCTTTCGTTCAGGTATTCGATTTTTGCATTTTTCATCAAGCCTTCGGTAAGCTTTTTCAGAACTTCGATTTGTTTTTGCGTTTCTAAATAGAATTTAATCTCATCCTTTACTTTCGCAAACGGAGTCGAACCTGCTTCCATTCGGTCTGTAACCTTTATGATATGGAAACCATATGGTGATTTAACAAGAGTTTCACTAATTGTATTCGGTTTCATTGAAAACGCTGCATTTGCAAATTCGGGAACCATTGCCTCTTTCGGGAAGAAACCTAGCTCACCGCCTCTTTCGGCGCTTGCTTTATCGTCAGAATTCTTTTGTGCGATTTTTTCAAAGTTAGCAGGATTTTGTTTAACCTCTGCAAGCACAGATTCTGCTTTGGCTTTTTGTGCAGCAATTTGTTCTTCTACTTTCTTATTCAAATCTGTAGGATTAATTTCCGGATTTTTTGCTTTAATCTGCTGGATTAATTCAAGAGTATTTGCAGAAATAAGAATATGAGAAGCTCTTACCTGCTCTCCGTGAGTGAACTCATCCTTATGCGTGTTATAATAATTTTCAGCATCTTTATCTGTTATGTTTATCTTTTCAATAGAATTTACTAACTTCTTAATTTTAATTTGTGTTTTCAAATCCTCTGTAAACTGCGCATTAGAAACACCTCTTTCTTTAAGAAGTTTATTTAATTCTTCTTTTGAGCCGACTTTATCTATAATAGTTTTCAGCTCATTTTGAATATCTTCTTCGCTTGCTGTAATTCCGCGTTTAGCGATTTCTTCATCAAGTAATGATTTTACGATTAGCTCATTAACAATTTTGTCCTTAAAAATCCCGTACATAGGGTTTTCATCAGATTTAACAAAGTTTTTTGAACCGCCGAATGCCTTCAGGAAAGATTTATCCACGGTTTTGTCAAACGCCTGGTCAAATTCTGCCTGTGTAATCACTGTATCATTAACTTTTACAATGCCTTCTGATTTGTGCATCAAAGTACAACCGGAAAACAGCACTGTTGATAAAGCTAAACACGTTAATAATTTTTTCATTAGAATACTCCTCTTATTTACCAAAGTTACCACATAATAATAAACCAAACGGGGGGAAATGTTAAGTATATTTTTACGCTTCTTAATAATTAAGGCTGTTTTCCTGAATACTTATTGACAGTTTCTTTTATGTAATAAAATAGAGCTGATAGGGTTTCAAAAATTTCCTCAAAACTCATATTGCTGTTATTTAAAAGCAGAATTGATTTTCCATCCTCGCAGGTTTTAGGTGCCACTGTAAACTTTATTTTTCTTAAAATATTTTTATCCATTCCCTGCTTAATTATATTCCACTCGTAGGGGGTAAACGGGGAATAAATCCTGATATCATTTCCGGCTTCACGTATAATTGTAATCCCGCATTCGGTTGCAAGAAGTCTTAGTTTAATTAATTTTATTAAGTTTTCAACTTCATCAGGAATTCTGGAAAAGCGGTCTTTCCATTCGGATACTATGTAATTAAGCTCAAGCTCGTTTTTAACATCTGAAAGCCGCTTATATTCAATCATTTTTTGTTCTTCTGACCCGACCCACTCATCAGGAATATAAGCTG
>CALVEE010000021.1 GCA_944326495.1 Candidatus Gastranaerophilales bacterium
AGCAGGCCTACTGCTACTGTTTCTATAAGAAAAATAAAGAATTATCACAGGAAGCAACAGAAAGATTGAAGGCAATAAAAGAGTTTACAACACTCGGAAGCGGATACCGAATTGCTATGCGTGATGTAGAAATAAGAGGGGTCGGGAATATTCTGGGAACAAAGCAGCACGGGCATATGGTAAACGTCGGATTTGATACGTATTGCGAACTTCTTGAAGAAACCGTAAACGAACTTAAGGGAGAAACCGTAAAAGCTAACAAGCCTGCAATAGTTGATATTAATGTAACAGCTTATATTCCTGATGAGTGGGTCGGGTCAGAAGAACAAAAAATGATTGAATATAAGCGGCTTTCAGACGTTAAAAACGAGCTTGAGCTTAATTACATCGTGTCCGAATGGAAAGACCGCTTTTCCAGAATTCCTGATGAAGTTGAAAACTTAATAAAATTAATTAAACTCAGACTTCTTGCAACCGAATGCGGGATTACAATTATACGTGAAGCCGGAAATGATATCAGGGTTTATACCCCGTTTACCCCTTATGAATGGAATATAATTAAACAAGGTTTGGATAAAAATATTTTGCGGAAAATAAAGTTTACTGTTGCACCTAAAGCTTGTGAAGACGGAAAATCTATTTTGTTATTTAGTAATCAAAATATGTCCTTTGAAGATATTTTTAATAGTCTTTCTACAATGTTTTATTATATAAAAGAAACCGTTAATAAATATTCTAGTTAATTATATATTTTCAAAAGAATCAATCAT
The DNA here is from genome assembly GCA_944326495.1 of Candidatus Gastranaerophilales bacterium. Taxonomy (GTDB): domain Bacteria; phylum Cyanobacteriota; class Vampirovibrionia; order Gastranaerophilales; family Gastranaerophilaceae; genus CAG-196. The sequence goes on from CALVEE010000021.1 coordinate 771, forward strand.
AATATCAACAATCGCCGTTCCATCATGTTTAATAGCCTTATCTAAAGCTGGAATTAGCTCCTCTTTTTTAGTAACTCTTATGGCAAATAAATCATAAGCTTCAGCTATTTTAGTAAAATCTGGGTTAATCATCTCAACCTGAAACCTTTTATTATAAATTTTTTCTTGTAATTCTCTTACCATCCCAAGATACCCATTATTCATGATAATAATTTTTATAGGAATATGATGCTCCCGGCATGTTGCAAGCTCTTGAAGATTCATTTGAAAAGAACCGTCGCCTGTAATATTTAATACAAGATTATTAGGGTTTGCGACATAAGCACCAATAGAAGCTGGAAGTCCAAACCCCATCGTACCAAGCCCTCCAGAAGTTATAAATTTGCAGGGCTTATTAAAATTAAAAAACTGCGCCGTAAGCATTTGATGCTGACCAACATCCGTAACAACCACCGGCTCATAATATTTCGTAAACTCAGACAGAGTCTCCAAAACATATGATGAATGTAAAACTTTTGTATTATCCTGCTCTGGAATATATTCGTCTTTTAAAGAATCAATTGCAACAAGGAGCTTTTTGGATTTTGGTATTATATCTACAGTTTGGGCAAGAAAAATATTTAAAAATTCCTTCACGTCCACAGTAATTTCTAAATCTACAGGATTCAGCGCCGGCTTTATATTAATATTAACAATTTTAAAATCCCTTGAAAAATTTGAATTTTTACAAGTAGATCTATCAGAAAAAGATACACCTAATGCAATAAGTAAATCACATTCACTTAATGCAGAATTTGCAGCAGGAACCCCATTAAGCCCTATCATTCCGAGGTATAAATTATTTTCGGCAGGATAAATCCCAATTCCCATAAGAGTTGACACAACAGGGCATTGCAGCTTAGCAATAAATCTTTCGATTTCACAAGAAGCGTGAATACATCCTCCGCCTAGTAAAACAAGAGGCTTATGAGCAGAATTAATTAACTGCATAAGATTGTGGATTTCAGTCGAAAAATCACAACTTTCAGGATACTCTTCTTGAAAAGTTTTTCTTTTCGGTTTGTATTCACTTTCTAATAAGTTTCTGGGAAGAACAACAACAACTGGGCCTTTTGTATCGGAGTTAGCAATTTGAAATGCGTTTTGAATAATTTCTTCAATATCATCATCTTGCTTGAAAACCAAAACCCTCTTGGAGCATTCCTGTATAATAGCTGGGATATTAACATTTTGGAATTTTTTTCCACTCCCTCCTGCATCAGCAACCTGTCCAGCTAATATAACAAGCGGAGTTGAATCAGCATAAGCATTTGCAATCCCAGTGACAGTATTAGTAAACCCCGGCCCAGAAGTAACCAGCACAACTCCAGTTTTACCACTTACTCTGGCATATCCTTCCGCTGCGTGAACAGCAGCCTGCTCGTGCCTCACAAGATAATGTTTAATTTCCTTTGTCTTAGAAAGTTCATTACATATGCTTAATACAGAAGCTCCGGGATAACCGAATATACTGTCTACATTCGCTTTTAGCAGAGCCTGAACCAGAGCTGACGCACAATTAACAGTTTGTTTTTTGTTAATAAGCTTTGACATAATCGTAGCTATTATAACACAAATAATAAAAGATTTGTTTTAAGATAGAGGTATTGTTTCCACAAGAGTTTTCATTTCTTTTATAGCTTGTTCAAGCCCTACAAATACAGCTCTGGAAATTATTGAATGGCCTATATTTAAT
>CALVEE010000022.1 GCA_944326495.1 Candidatus Gastranaerophilales bacterium
ATAGCAGGTATTACAAGCATAACTTCCTGCGCCATAACACGTCCCTGCTTAGTACCGTCAGATTGAAGCAGCGGTAACAGAGTTTGAGAGAATACAGCTACAAGAGAGTTTGAAAGCTGTACACGAACCTGCTGCTGCTGACCTTCCGGAAATACGTCAATAATACGGTCAATAGTTTGTGAAGCAGAAGATGTGTGCAATGTTCCGAATACCAAGTGGCCTGTTTCAGCAGCTGTCAACGCCAGTCTAATTGTATCCAAGTCACGCATCTCACCTACCAGAATGATATCAGGGTCTTCACGAAGCGCTGATTTAAGAGCGTTAGCGAAGCTTCTTGTATCCTGTCCTAATTCTCTCTGGTGGATAATAGAACGTTTTGACGGGTGAATAAATTCGATAGGGTCTTCAATTGTCAAAATGTGTTCTGAACGCGTTTCATTGATATAGTTAATCATTGCAGCCAGAGTTGTTGATTTACCTGAACCTGTAGGGCCTGTTACAAGAACCAGACCGCGCGGTTTTTCTGCAATTTTTCTAACTGTATCAGACAAACCTAATTCCTTAAAAGAAGGAACTTTAGATGCGATTACACGGAAAGCAGCTGCATAGTTGCCTCTGTCTTTATAAATATTAACCCTGAAACGGCTTAACCCTTGAATACCGTATGAAAAGTCCAATTCCCAATCTTGTTCGAGTTTACGTCTCTGTTCTTTATTCAGCATTGGGAATAACAGCAGTTCAACTTCTTCCGGTTTAAGAGCCGGTACATCCATTCTCTGCAAATTACCATCAATACGAACAACCGGCGGAAGTCCTGCAGAAATGTGTAAGTCAGATCCTCTCTGTTTTACAACAACTTCCAAATATTTTTCTATAAGCATTTAAAAGCCCTCATTTTTTCTTAAGACGGAGTTTGTTCTTTACTCCGGTGCACTCTTATACATCAAAACTATATCATATAATAATTTTTTTGTAAATAAAAAAAGCATGCCCTAATTTAGAGCATGCCTGTATCTACTTTCCAGCTAAATATTCATTAATTGCTTTTGCAGCTTTTTTCCCCGCGCCCATTGCGTTAATCGCATTGGATTCACCCACCGGCGCAACATCTCCGCCGGCAAAAATTGCAGGTATTGAAGTTTCTCTCGTATCAGGATTAACTACAAAATAACCTTTTTTATCCATCTCAAAATCCAAGCCATCTAAGTGAGCTGATTTTTGGATTATAGGATTAGGCCCTGTCCCGAGTGCAACTATAACAGTATCGACATCCAGGTCAACATACCTTCCTGTACCTACCGGCCTTCTTCTTCCGGACTCATCCGGTTCGCCAAGCTCCATTATTTCAAATTTCATGCCGGCTACATAACCGTCTTTATTATATATTTCAACCGGAGCATGAAGGAATTGGAAAATAACCCCTTCTTCTTTTGCATGCCTTATTTCTTCTAATCTGGCCGGAAGTTCTACTTCTGTTCTTCTATAAACAATGTAAACTTTCTCAAACCCGACTCTTACAGCCGTTCTTGCTGCATCCATTGCAACATTACCGCCGCCGATTACAGCAGCAGCCTTACCGATTTTTAACGGTGTTGCATAATTTTCTTCATTTGCATGCATCAGGTTTACTCTGGTTAAAAACTCGTTTGCAGAAAATACGCCGTTTAAGTTTTCACCAGGAATATGCATCATCTTTGGAAGTCCGGCGCCGGAACAAATAAATATAGCATCAAAACCTGCTTCCTGTAATTGTTTAAGGGTTATCGATTTACCTACAATAACATTCTTTTCAAACTTAACTCCCATATCCATAAGCGATTTAATTTCTCTATCAAGTACAGTTCTCGGAAGCCTGAATGGAGGTATACCATATCTTAAAACTCCTCCGAATTCATGCAGCGCTTCAAAAATTGTAACATCATGCCCTGCTTTTCTTAAATCACACGCAGCAGTCATTCCGGCACATCCTGAACCAACAATAGCGACTTTTTTGCCTGATGAAACTATTTCAACTTTTTCGGGAGTAGTGTTATCACCTGCATATCTTTCCAATGCCCCGATTGCAACAGCTTCGCCTTTTATTCCTAAAACACAATTCCCTTCACACTGTCTTTCCTGCGGGCAGACACGGCCGCAAACAGACGGAAGCATACTTGTCCGGCGGATTATTTCGCCTGCCTCATCAAGCTTATCTTCTTTTAGTGCCTGTATAAATTCAGGAATTTGAATATTTACGGGACATCCTTTCACACACCTTGGATTTTTACAATGCAGGCATCTTTCAGCCTCTTCTTTAACCTGTTCTGCCGTTAAATTCTCTTCTACAGGAAGAAAATTATGCCGGCGCTCCATTTTATCTTGTTCTTTCGGTCTTTGACGCATACTAACAACTCTCCTTACCATACCAGTATAGCAAAAAAATCTTTTATTGTATAATACTTTATATGAAAAATATTATTTTTATTTTTGGAACACGTCCGGAGATTATTAAGCTTGCACCGATAATACTTGAGATGAAAAAGTATCCGGATTTTTATAATGTAATTATTTGTAACACCGAACAGCAAAAAGAATTGTCTAATCAAACGCTTGCTTATTTCGGGCTAAAGGCTGATATCAATCTGGATAGTATGCGGGAAAATCAGTCTCTGTCATCTATTCAGGCAAGATTATTAACCTCTCTGGATAAGGTTTTTAATGAAAATAAAATAGATGCAACAATCGTTCAAGGCGATACAATGACTGTACTATGCGGGGCGCTGACAAGCTTCTACCACAAAATCCCGGTTTTTCACGTTGAAGCAGGGCTCCGGTCTTATGATATCTATGAACCATTCCCTGAAGAAGTTATGAGGCAGATGACATCACGTGTTGCAGCATTGCATTTTGCGCCTACGGAAATTAACAAACAGGCTCTTATAAAAGAAAATATTGCAGAAGATAAAATACATGTTGTAGGCAACACTGTAATAGATGCACTTTTCTGTCTTTCGGGCGAAGTTATAGAAAATTCTGAAAAATTTTATAAAGAAAAAGGAATTCCTGTTGATGACAAGCTTGTTTTAATAACAGCACACAGGCGTGAAAACCACGGAGAAAGAATTGACAAGATTATTGAAGCTATATCATATCTTGCAGATAAATATTCCGACCATACATTTGTAATCCCTGTTCATCCTAATCCTAACGTCAAAAATAAGATACACGAAAGATTGGGAGTGGTTAAAAATATCCATCTTTTACCACCTTTGGATTATCCGTATCTCGTTTATTTGATGAAAAATGCAAAACTCATATTAACAGACTCCGGCGGTATTCAGGAAGAGGCGCCGTCTTTTGCCTGCCCTAC
>CALVEE010000023.1 GCA_944326495.1 Candidatus Gastranaerophilales bacterium
TTGCTAAAAAGTTAAAAGTAACAACACAATATATAAGAAGCCTTATAAGAGAAGGTCGCTTAAAAGCTACTATGATAGGTTCACAGTGGCTTATTGATAATAGTGACCTAAAACAGTACATTAAAGATAACAATATAGTTATTGAACCAGATGACCACAAAAGACTATCAAAAGACATTCCAGATATAATTGCTTTAAGTTTCTTTTCAGGGGCAATGGGCTTGGATATAGGAATGAAAAACGTTGGGATTAAAGCTATGCTTGCGTGTGAATTTAATAAGGCTTGCCGACTTACCATTGCTACAAATGAACCAGAAATGGCTTTAATTGGAGATATAGAAAAATATACGGCAAAAGAAATTTTAGAATATGCTGGAGTGCCCAAAGGCAGAAAAGTTGATGTTATATTTGGTGGACCACCTTGTCAAGCATTTAGTACGGCTGGTAACCGATTGGGGTTTAATGATTCAAGAGGTAATGTATTCTTAAAATATTTAGATATTGTAGGTGAAATAAAGCCTACTTATGTAGTAATTGAAAATGTAAGAGGCTTATTATCTGCGGAGTATCCTTATAAAGATATTGAGCAACCAATTAAAGGTGGTGCAATGCTTATCATTCTTGATAAGTTAAGAAGTTTTGGCTACAGTGTTTCATTTAATTTGTATAATGCTGCAAACTTTGGGGCTCCACAAATAAGGGAACGTGTTGTTATAATTGCAAAATTCGGGAAGGATAAAGTATCATATTTAAAACCTACAAACTCAAATAATGAAATGTATGGTCTTGCGCCTTGGAAAACTCTGTATAATGCACTAAGTAATATCCCCAAAGGCACACAACACCACTATATAGAATTTCCGGAAAAAAGATTAAAATACTATCGTATGCTTAAAGAAGGACAGTATTGGAAGGATTTACCTCCCGAGATACAAGTTGAAGCAATGGGTAAAAAACTTCAATTAGGTGGTGGTAAAACAGGGTTCTTACGAAGATTATCGTTTAGCAAACCTTCGCCAACACTTGTTACAAATCCCACAATGCCAGCAACTGACCTTGCTCATCCGGTTGAAGACAGACCTTTGAGTGTTGAAGAATACGCAAGTATACAAGAATTTCCTAATGACTGGAAAATTTGTGGTTCTATTCTTGACCAATATAAACAGATAGGAAATGCCGTTCCAATAAAGTTAGGTGAAGCTATAGGTCGGACTATTCTTGATGATATGGCTGGTAATAAATATATGATATTTAATTTCCCTTATTCACGATATAAATTAACAGATGAAGTTTTGTGGGAAAAGGACATTAGAAGTAGAATAGAGAAGATACAGAAAGCAAAAACTACAAGTCAGAAACTATTTGCTTGTTCACAGTTGCAACTTCAGTTATGAATCTAATATATGCATCTTCTGATAAATTACATTTATTGGAAGAAGAATTATTTGCATTTATAATTTCGTTTAGACTTTCCCATTTATAAGCTGGAAAACAGATTCCTCCTTGTTTACTTGTGCCAAGCCTATACCATTTTTTAATTTCAGTCCCTTCTCTGATAGCACTACTTGAACTGTTTTCAGTGTTATTTTTGTTTTTAACTTGGAGGTATACAGAACCATCTTCACTACAAAAATCAATGGCTCTTAGTATATTACCTTTGCACCATAACCAACCGAATTGACGAACATTGATTGCAATATATTCTTCTAACAAATCACCTTGTATATTTTCTGCCGACATGAATAAGTTGTGATGACGTTCTTGAGCATTTGACTCACTTTCGTTTGCCCCAGTTACTATTTCTACAAGTTTCTTTATGGCGGGGTCGGAACAAGAAGATTTTGGATTAGCAGTATGCTTACTGGGAAGATTATTTTCTGCATCTGAATATGATTTTATCCATCTTTCAATATAGTGTTCATAAGTTATGTCACCTCCACCTAAATTAATAGAGGGAAACCTATTTTTATCTCTTAATGCAATACTAAAGATAATGTCCAAGTCTCTTGAAACATTATAAATATCACGATACTTTTTATATGCGATTTTTAACTCTCTGTCAGTTACTTCAAAATCAGTAATTGTTTTCTTATTTACAGCCATATTTTGTATGATACAATACATTTAAAAATCAGACAAATTTATTACAATAACTTTATATAAGAAAGACTTGCAGAACTTACTAACATTGACGCGAAACATTTATCTAAAATTGAAAACGGAGTTCATACCCCCCTCATACAATACACTGAAAAAAACTTTCAGATATTCTTAATTTCAACTTACAGGATATAGATTCTGAAACACAAACGGAGAATGCGATTATACAATCTCCGTTATATGGAAAATCTCTAAAAATATTAAACTCTGCGAAATCAGAAAAAGAATTGCAAAATTATTATGATGTTCTGAAATTAGCAAGCAGGCTTATGAATAAGTAAGTTTTACTCTTCTGTTTCTGTATTTTCTTTTTCTTCTGCTATTTCTTCATAATTATTTTTATCTGGTTCATTTGCAAGAATAACAGAAGTAAAAGTTTCCTTAGTTTCTTTATCCTGTAGAACCATATCTTTGTC
>CALVEE010000024.1 GCA_944326495.1 Candidatus Gastranaerophilales bacterium
ATTTCTAATACTCAACTGGCGTTTCGTATTGAAATTCTATCCTCTGTCTTGGATTTGCTCCACGCTCACAGAACTTCACCTTTAAGCCTCACGGCTTAGCAGGTTCAGTCTGTTCGCTATCCGGACTATACATTTACCCCTCCGTCCGCAAATCCTCTCCCTGCGGGAGAGGAGCAGCCGTGTTTGAGGCGGGAGCCGAAAACTACGGATGCGGTGAGGGGGCAGCTAGTACGAGCAAATAAAAAAATATGAAACGAATTTTGAAAGAACAGTGGGGTTAGATAGTATAATTACAAGTTAATTTTGGACAAATATGCACAACCGACAAAACCTCAGTCTCAATCAGCACCCACCCCTCCCCTCCCTCAAAAGGGAGGGAGCAGGCGCCAAGCTTATAGTGTTCCGTTCCTAATAAACACAAGTGGCCAAATAAAAACAGAAAGTACATTTACCTCTCCCTGCGGGAGAGGAGCAGCCGTGTTTGAGGCGAGAGCCGAAAACTACGGATGCGGTGAGGGGGCAGACAGTAAGAACAAACAAAAAATTATAAAGTAAATTTTAAAAAGACAGCTTGTTTAGATAATATAATTAGAAGTTATTATTGGGAAGAAATGTCCAACCGGCCTTACTCTTGCAAAAAGAGAGCAGGAAGAAGGTGATATTTATCTCCAGGATATCAACATGTTCAATTTATAGAAAAATAAACTTCTTTTAAGCGTTTTTTACTGATGTGGGTATACAATTGCGTTGTAGAAACATCGCTGTGTCCGAGAAGCTCCTGAACGACTCTTAAATCAGCCCCGTTTTCCAAAAGATGGGTCGCAAAACTGTGCCTTAATGTGTGCGGAGAAATATTTTTATGAATAAGTTTTCCCTGATTATGTATAAATGTATAAATATCCTGACGCGTTATAAATCTGCCGGTTTCTAGTATAAGAAGCCTTCTGGTATTCAGGTTATATTTCTTTACGAGCAAATCTCGTTGGGGGAGGTATTCTTTTATGACATTTTTAGCTTTTTCTCCCATTGGAATAAGTCTTTCTTTAGAGCCTTTCCCAAAGCAGCGGACGTATTTTGAAGATAAATCAATATCGGTAATTTTCAAATTAACAAGCTCCGAAACCCGCAATCCGCAGCTGTATAGAAGCTCCATTATGACATGCTCTAAAGGCGTTAAATTATTATGAAGCATTTCTTCAATTTCTTTGATAGAAATAACTTTTGGAAGCCTTTGCGGAGTTTTTGGCTGTTCAAGAGTTGAAGCCGGATTTTTATTAATAATTCCCGAAGAAGATGCCCATTTAAAGAACCCCCTTAAAGACGCTACTTTTCTTATAATACTCGTCGGAGCGAGTTTCTTTGCTCTTAAACTCCTAATATGAGAATTAATCTTGATTCTGTCAATAAGAGCTATATCATCATTATCTTTGGCAAAATCCGACAAGTCACGCCTATAAGCATCTATCGTATTCTGCGATAAACCCTTTTCAAGCTCTAAGTATTCTAAATATTGCGCAATAATTTGAAACATATTTCGTATATGAAGTATAATATGATTTCATAGATAAAAAAACCGCCAAATACAGTAAATTAAATACTTCATATTATTTAGAAATTTTATTGTTCCAGTGACAATACAGCAGAAGCGTTAAAACAGATATCTGGGAATTTGTGAAAAAATATATATACACTTCTTTCTGTTTTTGTTATACTTTTTTGTAAGTATAGTTTTGGGTCTATAAAGGCTGGAAATAAAAGAATATATAGTAAGGAGTATAAATATGGTTAAGAAGATTGCGTTTTTGTTCCCAGGACAGGGTTCACAGTCTGTCGGCATGGGAAAAGATTTGTATGAAAATTTTGAAGCGGCTAAAAAAGTTTATGATACTGCCGATAAAGTTTTAGGAAAAAGTATTACGACAATTTGCTTTGAAGGGCCTGAAGAAGATTTAAAACAGACAATTAATACACAGCCTTCAATTGTTACAACTTCTATTGCAGCTATGGAAGCTTTGAAATCGCAATTGGATATTACTCCGGATTTTACGGCAGGACACAGCTTAGGTGAATATTGCGCTATGTTTACAGCAGGTGTTATGGATTTAGAGACTACTCTTAAATTAATCCAGAAACGCGCAGATTTAATGGGGGCAACAAAAGGCGGTTCTATGGCAGCTGTGCTTAACGCAACCGAAGAACAGTTAAAAGCAGGCTTGGAAGAAGGCTCGAAAGTCGGTTATGTTGATGTTGCAAACTATAATTCCCCGGCTCAAGTAGTAATCACAGGTGATAGTGATGCAGTAAAAGCCGCATCTGATTATCTTCTTGCAAACGGCGTAAGAAGAGTTGTTCCGCTTGCAGTTTCCGGCGCTTTCCACTCTAAATTCATGGAAAAAGCAGGAGAAGAATTTGCATCATTTGTAAAAGATTTTAACCTAAGTGATGCAAAACTGCCTGTTATTACAAATGTAGACGCTGAAATTACAACAAAATCAGATGATTTCAAATCCAAAATGCCGCGCCAGATTTCATCTTCTGTATATTGGACTCAAACAATCCAAAAAATGGCAGAAGAAGGTGTCGATACATTTATTGAAATCGGCCCCGGAAAAGTTCTTGCAGGATTAAACAAAAAAATTGCTCCCGAAGCAACGGTATATAACGTATTTGATAAAGCTTCACTTGAAGCAACAGTAGCTGCACTAAAAGAACAAATGGCTGGAGTGTAGTAGTAGGTCAGGCATTGCCTGACAAAAACATAAAACAAAAATGGATAATTTAGCATTAGTTAAAAACTTAATATACGATATACGCGGGCAGAAGGTTATGCTTGACTTTGAGCTTGCTGAATTGTATGAGGTGGAAACGAAAAAATTAAACCAGGCTGTAAAACGTAATAAGGATCGTTTCCCGGAGGATTTTGTTTTTCAGCTTACAAGCGAGGAATGGAAAGTTTTGAGGTGCCAAATTGGCACCTCAAAAGAAGAAGAATTTTTGAGGTCACAATTTGTGACCTCAAAAAAGAAAATAGAAACAAGAGGCGGTCGACAATACCTTCCCTATGCTTTTACTGAACAAGGTGTTGCCATGCTTTCAGGTGTTTTAAAGAGCCGGAGAGCAGTTGAAGTTAATATCCAAATTATGCGGACTTTTGTTAAATTAAGGCAATGGGCGCTGGACAGCAAGGAATTCGGACAGAGACTTCTTGACTTAGAAAAGTATTTTATGGAACATTGTAGTGATAACGAAAAAGATATCAAAAGAATTTATGAAGCAATAGATTTGCTTATGGACAGAACAAAACCCGGTGAGGTCGGGTTTAAAGTTTAAGAATTGTAGGTCAGGCAATGCCTGACAAAAATTTAAGATAAGGAGAAAGATTAATGACAGAAAGAAAAATTGCTTTAATTACAGGCGGCTCACGTGGTATCGGTTTAGCTTGCGCTATTGAACTTGCAAAAGCAGGATGCGACATTATTATTAACGATATTTGCGAGGCTGAAAAAGCTCAACCGGCTTTAGACGAAATCAAGGCTTGCGGAGTTAACGCTTATTTTTATCAATTTGATGTTTCAAATGATGAGCAGGTTCAGGCTGCTGTTGATAAAATGATTGCTGAACACGGTAAAATCGATATCTTGCTTAACAACGCTGGTATTACAAAAGACGGTTTGTTTGTAAGAATGGATATGGAACAGTGGGAAAGAGTTATTAAGATTAACTTAACAAGTGCTTATTGCGTAACTCATGCTGTAATCAAATATATGATGAAGGCTCGTCAGGGTTCTATTATCAACATGTCAAGTATCGTAGGGCGCCACGGTAATGCAGGTCAGGCAAACTATTCGGCTTCAAAAGCTGGCTTAATCGGTTTGACTCAAACACTTGCAAAAGAATTTGGCTCACGCGGTATCAGAGTAAATGCTGTATGCCCTGGTTTCATTCAAACAGCTATGACACACGATTTAGCTAACATTGATGAATACTTAAAAGCTATTCCGATGAAGAGATTAGGCACTCCTGAAGATATTGCTAAGGTTGTTAAATTCTTAGCTCTTGATACTGATTATGTAACAGGTCAGGCAATCGAAGTAGCAGGCGGTTTGATGATATAGTTTATTTTTTAGATAAAATTAAAATGCGGGGCGGTAAGAATTACCGCCCCGCAATATTATTTATAATTTTTCTCTATAAATTGCGGTAACAATCTCATCGTATTTTTTGCGCACTTTTTCTGCATGCTCCAAAAGTCTGTAGGTCAAGCAATGCCTAATCTACAGACTTTAAGACATAGAGGTGTGGATAAAGAACATCTTGATTTAATGAAAGACTTAGATAATTCTGCAAAAATAATCGGAGAATAATTAAAAGTCAGCTTCAAATACATATTCGGCAGGGCCTGTTAAGAATACATCCTCGTCGGGTTTGTTTGGTGTACCGTTCCAGACAACATTTACAACTCCGCCAGGAAGATGGACCTCGCAGGAGTTTTCAATATATCCGTTTAGAATTCCTGCAACGACACTCGCGCAGGCGCCTGTCCCGCAGGCAAGGGTTATTCCGCAGCCGCGCTCCCAGACTGCAAGCTCGATTTTCTTATAAGATTTTATTTTAACAAACTCCACATTTGTTTTTTCAGGGAATTCCGCACCAGTCTCAATTATCGGGCCGTACTCTTTTGCAAACGACATTACATCATCGTCAGGAGACACAAAGATAACAAAATGCGGATTGCCCATTGATACGGCATTGCCTTCAAATATCATGTTTTTAACCGAAATCTTGTAATTTAAATTATTATTCGGAAGGAACGGTATTTTTTCGGTTTCTAAAATCGGTTTTGACATATTAACCATAACCTGCCCGTCAAAAAGAATTTTGGGTGCCATAATTCCTGCAAGAGTTTTAACTGTAAACTCTGATTTTTTAACAAACTCTCTGTCATAAACATATTTTGCAAAACACCTCATTCCGTTTCCGCACATCTGGGCGGTTGAGCCGTCTGAATTATAGAAAAACCAGCCGATATCAGCATCTTCAATGTTTGTATTCGGAATAATAAGCCCGTCCGCTCCGATTCCGAAATGTCTGTCACAAAGTTTTTTTGCAGCTTCCGGCATTGAGAGATTTAGTTTTGAAAACTCTTCATAATCAATTATTACAAAATCATTTCCGCAGCCCTGCATTTTTGTGACTTTCATTTTTCCTCCAATCGATTAGTTAATGTCAGGCAATGCCTGACCTACAGACTACAGACTAAAGTTTAACATTTCTTAATACAATAAGCAAGTTTAAAAATAAAAAAATACTTTACAAAAATACAAGGTTAGTAAAAGTAAAAATTTTGCTTATTGAAAATATGCCCCCTCCCTTATGAGGGAGGGTTGGGGTGGGTGATAACAAACCTTGCACTAAACAAGGCTTACGCCTTTAACGCAAACCCCTAACGGGCTGGCACCCATCCTAACCTTCCCTCTAGGGAAGGAACGCTATACGCTTGGCGCTGCCCCCTCCCTTATGAGGGAGGGTTGGGGTGGGTGATAACAAACCTTGCACTAAACAAGGCTTACGTCTTTAACGCAAACCCCTAAC
>CALVEE010000025.1 GCA_944326495.1 Candidatus Gastranaerophilales bacterium
TTTTTATCTATTTAACTATAAACCCAAAGATTTTACCATTGTATTTACAACATTATCCATCAAGGCAATTTGTTCTTCTTTTAGAGTTGATTTTATACAAATACTGTCATCAAGTATTTCTGTGCCTTTAAGTTTTTCAAGAATTTCTTTTATTTGACTGCCGCATGCCGGAGCCCAGCTTCCGTTTTGAATAATCACATATTTTCTGTTTTGCAGGTTATGTGAACTTAGAATATGCAGGAATGTTTCCATTGAATCAAATATTCCGGCGTTATAAGTTGTTGTTGCAATTACAATATGCGAAAACCTGAAGGCTTCCGACAAAACAAATGAGGGGTGGGTAATTGATACATCAAACATTTTTATGTTTCTAACTCCGCTGTCTGCAAGTTTTGCAGCGAGTAAGCTAACCGCACTTTCTGTCCCCCCGTAAACTGATGAGTATGCAATAAGAACACCGTCTTCTTCCGGTTCATATTTAGACCATTTATCATATTTTTCAAGAAATAAATCAATATTTTCTTTAATCATTAAACCATGAAGCGGGCATAACATTTTAATATCAAGCCCTGCAGCTTTTTTAAGAAGCATTTGAACCTGCAGACCATATTTCCCGACAATATTTGTGTAATACCTTCTTGCTTCGTCTAAATAATCCCTTTCCCAGTTAACTTCATTATCATAAAGATTGCCGTTTACTGCTCCAAAAGAACCGAAGGCGTCTGCTGAAAACAGGATTTTATCAGTTTTATCATAAGTTACCATAACCTCCGGCCAGTGCACCATTGGCGCCATTATGAATTGAAACTCATGCCTGCCGGTATTTAAAGTATCGCCTTCTTTTACAACTATTACACGGGAATCTATATCAAAAGTAAAGAACTGTTTAATCATCCCTACAGTTTTTTGAGAGCAGACAATTTTTACATCCGGATGTGCTTTTACAACTTCTGCCAGTAGCGCGCAGTGGTCGGGCTCCATATGCTGCACAACAATATAATCGAGATGATTTCCGTCTAAAGCCACCTCAAGATTTTCATAAAACTGTTCTGCACAAATCTTATCCACCGTATCAAAAAGAACGGTTTTCTCATCTCTTATAAGGTATGAATTATATGACATACCGTCCTTTACCGGATAAGCGCTTTCAAATAACGATATTTTCCTGTCAGAACATCCAATATAAAACAAGTCCTCTGTAATTTTTCTTACATTATGCATACGTTCATACTCCATAATTATCCACATGTTTCTGAATATATTATAACTTAAACAAAATAATAAGAATTATAACTAGCAAATTTTATTTTTAGCAGTTTTATACTCTTAGGAGGATATCATATGATAAATAAAATTCATTCTATAACTAATACAAAATCATTTATTCCTAAAAAAACAATAGCAGGGACACTGATTGCCGGAAGTTTACTGGGCGGAATGCTCACATCCTGTAATAATAAGCCGGATAGTTTTAAAAAAGAAAAAATTGAATGTGTTGCCGCTGATAAAATCACCGATTCAATCTCTGTAAAGACTTTACCCGCAAAAAAACAAGCTTCAATTTCAAATCTATCCATATCGAATAAAACCTCTCACGCCTGGAGCTTAGGTAAAAGCATAGGCGCAGGTTTGCTTGGCGGATTAATCGGAGGCTTAGTTGGAATATTCAGAAAAGACAAATCATTTTTAACAACCGGCCCGCAATGCGCTGCTGTCGGAGCTGCAGCCGGGCTGTTACTACCGGGGTTAGCTATGGGCGCCATCATCACGCTTTTCGCGGCTCTGGTTGGAGGGGCTGCAGGTACAATGTTCTCCGGTGGAGATGATAAAATCGGAAAAGCTACAGCTGCATTATTCGGTACTATTGCAGCAGCCGCCAGTCTTAGTCTGCTATAGATAAAGCCCACCACTTCATGTCTCTATATAACCGATATAGGGCAGATTACGATAATATCCGTCATAGTCAAGGCCGTAGCCCACGAGGAATTTGTCATCAACTTCAAAACCATAATAATCAGGATCAATCTCGACTTCGCGCTTAATTTTTTTATCCAAAAGCGAACAGAATTTTAGAGATTTGGTTTTAAAATTATGCCTGATAAAATCTACGAGGAACCTTGCTGTATGGCCTGTATCTATGATATCTTCCACTATCAAAACATTTTTATCGTTCAAATCCGGAAGTGATATATCGACAGCATTAACTTTTCCTGTAGATGCAAAACCGGAACCGTAGCTTGAAAGCCGTATAAATTCCATTCTTAAAGGCATCTTGAGATGCTTTGATAAGTCAACCGTAAACATTACAGAGCCTTTTAGAACGCAGATTAAATACAATTCTTCGCTGACATAATCATTATTGAGTTTTTCACCCAAAACCCTTATCGACTTCTGGATTTCTTCTGCTGTAAATAAAACCTTTAAATCCGCTTCCGTAATCATTTCCATATTATATTACCTCTAAAACATGCGTTGGTTTTGTTCTCACTCCGATTTTACTGCTTAACCCGACTCCTAAAACCCATAAAACTTCTTCTTTATT
>CALVEE010000026.1 GCA_944326495.1 Candidatus Gastranaerophilales bacterium
TATACTGCTAATATATAACTATACTCCTTAAAAAACGACGATACACATATCCCTAATCAACAGCTATGCACGATAAAAAGTTCATAGCTTTTTCTTTATTATTTAAAGCGGATTTTAGATTGTAACAACTAAAATCCGCTATTTATCTTATAAAGTAAACATTTTTAAATTATCATCAATTATTTCCTGGGTTACCCCGATATATCTTAAAGTTATATCCTGAGATGAATGGTTGAGGATTTTTTGCAAGAGAGCTATATCTTTGGTTTGTTTATAGAAATGATATCCAAACGTTTTTCTTAAAGAGTGTGTCCCTGTATGATCTAATCCTAATATCAAGCAGGCTTCTTTAATAATTCTATACGCTTGAACTCGCGTTATCGGATTATTTGATTTTCTGCTCTTAAAGAGATAACGACTTAATGGTTTCATCTCTACATACTCGCTTATAAAAGGTCTAATCTCTTTTGGAATCGGGAATTTTTTTGTTTTCTTTGTCTTTTTCTCTCTTATTTGTACAGAATTCTTATCTTTTACGTCCCTAACTCTCAAAAGCAGTAAATCTGAAACTCTTAGGCCTGTATTAATTCCTAATAGAAACAATAATAAATTTCTTGTTCCGCTTTCTCTTAAAACCCTTTTTACTCCATTAATGTACTCTTTTTGTCTAATTGGGTCTACAATGTTCATCTTTTTCACATTCCTTTCTTTACTGGTAGCTCAATATAAGCAGCCGGTTTTGTCAGCACCCTAGCCGGCTGGCTTAATACTTTTTACCTATATAAAATGCGAAAAAGATTTTTTTATACTTTTCCTAGAAACTTTATATTATTTCCGCTTACGAGTTCTTCGTAAGCAAGAACTGTAATATTAGGGATAAATTCTGATAAAATTACATAAACCATATGTCTCAAATCAAATGGTACCACAAGAATCGGCTCTGTAATTTTTTTTGATTTAGTAAACTTCATAACTTTATGTACAATTTCTTGTACTTCAGTTGCATCTATTCTTATTATTGTTTCACTTTCGTCTTCCTTAAAAAATGAGGAGACTTTTTCTAATGTTTCATCAGAAAACTCAATGACTTTAACCTCGCCATTATTTGCTAAATCTTTAATAATATGTTTTGAGAGAGCAAGTCTTACTTTATCCAGCAAATCTTCTTTTGTTGGTTCATTAGCATAATCATTGATTTTTTCAAAGATATATACAATATTTCTTACAGAGACCCGCTCTCTTATCAAGCAGGTTAAAAGATACTTCAAATCAGAAGCCGTAATAAAATCGGGGATAATATTATCAACAAGGAAGGAATTTGTCTCAATAACTTTTTCTACATACTGATTAATATCGTTGTAATCCATTATATCGGATACTTCCCGCACAGCTATGTACTTAATAGCTTTTCCGATATATTCTGCAGCACTCATACCTCTGACCCAGAAATCTTTGACCTTACCTTCCGCAATCCAAATGAGCTTTTTACCTGTAATATCATCAACTACCGTATAATCTTCTTCAGTAATCTTATATCCTTTTAAGTCCTCTTTATAAAAAGCAATGTATTCAGGAAAAACTACAGAACGAAAAACTTCAATATCATGAATTTTTATACTAAATTCATTTTGCATTAATTCATCACTGTTATGAAAATGAATATGGGGAATTACGTATCCAAGTTTATCTGTAAGTTCCTGGCGGATTTTAACGGTTTCTGAAAGCAGATTATCATTAGCTTCCATAGAAATAACTTCCAGAATTTCTTCTGATAAATTAACAACAAACTTTTCTTCCTTAATTGTATCATACATCACTTCAGGAGAAATTTCATTAACCAGAGTCTGCTTTAAGCTGTCTAATTGTTTCAACTCATCTGACATTTGATTATTGAGTTGTTTCTTTTTTTCAGGGGAAAGACTGTCACTCTCAAGCTGTGATTTGATTTTCCTGATACGTTCTTTCTGATTAGAAATTTTTAGTTGAATTTCTTTGCAAGAAATATACGGACTAGAAGGTGCTGCAAGCATTTTTTCCATACGGTATTTAAAACTTGTTATATTTATAATGTCGTCTAAATCTGGAGCTTCATCTTCCTGTTTTTCTCTCATAAATATGCAGTTAAAATCATAAGAAGTGTCTGATTCAACTTCATGCATTGTATACAAATCCCAACCTTCATCAGACATTTCGTTCAATAATTTTTCCAGAGCCAGTTTGTCATCAGTCGGTACTGATTTTATTACGTATTGCATTTTTTTGCTAAACATCTTCTTCCTCATCTCTTGTTGCAATTACTGTATAAACCAAATTTGTATGGCAAGGTTTTGTATCATTAATTGAAAAAGCTTCGTCACAATATTTTTGTGCAATTTTCGTATTGTCTTCATCATTTGAATATATTGTGTACAAAATATCACCTTTGTTAACATATTCGCCGCTTTTTTTATTAAGATAAATTCCGGCACTAAAATCAAGCGGACGCTTATTTTCGCTGTCATTTACTCCCGTACTACCGTTTACACCCAGTATTTTTGCCGCACGAGCAATGTTATATGCATTAATAAATTGTACGTAACCGCTTTTTTTAGATTCACATTCTATCTTAAAAGCCGGAAGCTCAAAACGATCATAATTATCAATAACCTCTGTATCACCGCCTTGAGCAATTATTAATTCTCTGAATTTTTCTATAGCTTTTCCTGAATGAACCAGATTTCTTAAAAACCTTTCGGCTTCTTCTTTGTTATCATATATGCCCATATTCATCAAAACAGTAATAGCAAAATAATATGTTAAATCCGCTAAATCGCCGGTTTCAATTTTACCCTTTAAAAACTCTATTGCTTCGATAACTTCAAGAGAGTTTCCAATAGCACGTCCTAACGGTTCTTCCATAGAGGTTACTACAGCTGTTACAGATTTATTTAAAAGCTTACCCACTCTAACCATTAATTTAGAAAGCCCGACAGCATCATCAGGGGTTTTCATAAATGCACCGGAACCGTATTTTACATCGAGAATAATGTTAGCTGCACCTGCTGCAATTTTTTTAGAAATAATAGATGCAGCTATTAAAACGTCACTATCATATGTTGCAGTAATATTTCTTAATGTATATAGTTTTTTATCAGCAGGTGCAAGTTCTTCGGCTTGAGATGCAATAACAGCATTAATATTTTTAACTTGGTTAACAATAGCCTGTGTTGTCAAATTAGTATTTAAACTGGGAATAGATTCTAACTTGTCTACTGTACCTGCTGCATATCCTAACCCTCTGTCCGCAAGTTTTGCAATCGGGATTCCGGCTGCAGCAAGCAGCGGAATAAGTGTTATTGTAACCTTATCTCCAACACCGCCTGTTGAATGCTTATCTACAATAAGGCTTGATAACTCGCCAAAATCAATTGTACTTCCTGATGCAGCTAAGGCCTCCGTTAAATAAGCGGTTTCTTCTAAAGAAAGCCCTTTAAAATATACAGCCATTAACCAGGAAGATATTTGTGAATCGTAAACTTTTTCTTCCATAAGAGATTTTACAATGTAACAAATTTCTTCCTTTGAATGTGCCTTACCTTGTTTTTTCTTTTCAATCAGACTTATAAAGTCCATTATTTCTTAGCACCTTTCAGTTTTGCAATAACGCTGTCTGAAATATCAACTCCGCCTATGAATACAGCTCTTACATCCATAACTGCATCAAGCTTTTGCTCAACCATAACAGCTTTTGCTGCATCTTTTATTTTTGTATAAACTTCCTGTTCTCTTTTATTCTTTAATGAAACATAAGCATCCTGTTTTGCTTTAAATTCTTCTGCAGTTTTAGCTTCAAATGTTTGTTTCTTTAAAGGAGTATCTAAAGATTTATACTCTTTTTCTTTATCAACAAGAAACTGCTGCATCTCTAAGCCTTTAGCATCAACTTCTTTAGTAACCTGTTTTGCGTAATCATAATTATCAATTACCTTAGCATAATCAATGTATCCAACGCCTCCAGCGTTAGCCATGCCGGTAAATGCGGCAATTGCTAATATTGCTAAACCTAATTTAAAATTCTTCATACAAATCCTCCTATATTTAATATTATACACTATATTTTTACTAATACATCATGTCACCGACTCCGAATGTAAAGTAGCCGTTAGGCGAGCCGTTTGGTCCCGGGTTTGTGAGCGGGAAACCATAATCAACTGATAATGGCCCAATACCCGGCATATTTATCTTTAACCCAATACCGGCTGTAATAGCTTGAATTGGTCTGTCATACAAAACGCTTGAAATAGTCGGATCAAATACGCGTCCGGCATCAACCCAGAAGGTTAATCTCAGATTCTGCAGGAAGTTTACTTTCAGCCTGTCGACAAACGGAATTGGGGTTGCAAGCTCGGCAGAACCCATAATAAATGCAGTACCGGTACCAACACCGTTAACTTTGTAACCTCTAATTGTATAAGGACCGCCTAAACGGTAAGCCATAACTTCCGGCATGTCAGAACCGTGTACTTTGATACCGCCTCTTCCTGTAAACGTAAGAGAAGATTTTTTCGCAATCGGAATGTATTTTTTAGCCATACCTGTTAAGCGTCCGTTTGTCTTGCCAAATCCGTCAAGACCAAAGGCTTCTTCGTATCTGACAGAAGCCAGAGCACCGTGGCGCGGGTTTATTGCAGAGTCTCTTGAATCATAGGCTAAGCCTGGTGCAATCCTTAAGAAAAATCCGCCTTCAAGCTGTTTTGCACGGTCTGCAATGTTCAAATTATGCGAATTATAAAGGTTTGTAATATTATTAATGTCGCCTTCACTCAGGTGAATATATTCAACACCGCCGGTTAATGTAGATGAAAGATGTCTGTTCATCTTTATTCTATGAGCAACAGTCCCTTCTATACCAATTCTTCTTTCTATTGCAAGCGGTATCTGGTAGCTTCCTAAATCTCTAAAGTAAATCTTGCTCATCAAAGAGTTATCTGCGTTAAGAAAATGGGGTTCAAAGAAACTTAATTCAGCCTGGTAGTTCATATGATTTTTAATGGAAGAGTCGCTCATCAAGATACCGGACCCAACCATACCAGTTAATGAAACTCTCTGGTTCATCCCGCGGAAGTTATTGTCAGAAATTCCTAAAGACCCAAAGGCGCCTGTTGCTGAATCCAGACCGCCGCCAACTGAAACAGAGGCAGTTCTTTGTTCTTTTAATTCAATTGTGACATCAAATTTATCAGGATCGTCTTCTGAGACTTCAATAGTACGATTTACATCCTTGAAAGCCTGAGTGGAATAGAGCCTTACTAAATCCTGCTTAACCTGATTTTCATTATAAACAGTGCCAGGTTCAGTCATGATATTGCGTTCAATAATATATTCCTTAGTCTTTTCATTTCCGGTAATCATAATTTTATTAATCTTACCTTCTGTAATACTAAGATTTAATGTCCCGTCCGGATCATCATAAATGGAATCGATTTTTGATAGAATATAACCTTTTGAATAATAACATTCATTAATCTGTTCCATTGCTTTATTAATGGCAGCAATATTCTGCGGCTTACCTTTCAAGGGCAGAAGATATTGCATGATTTCATCTGATGATACGACAGTATTTCCTTCTATTGTGAAATCTGTAACAGGAATATTTTCTTCTAAAATTATTTTTAGAGAAATAGTTCCGTTAGAGTTCTTAACAGGAATTGCTTTCATTCTCTCCGTGAAATACCCGAGTCTGTAGATAGTTTTCAAATCCTGCTGCATGGTTTCTTTATCGTACAAATCACCCTTTTGAAGAGACATTTTAGATAGAATGTATTCGGGTTTAATAATATTTGAGCCTAAAATTTCTATATCATTAATATAGGCAGTATCACTGTTATATTCAGATTCTTGTATATAATCATCTTCCACATCATCAATACTGTTTTCTTTTTTATACTGTTCATCCACAGGAGGAAGTTTGTCTCCTGACGATTGAGCAGAATAAGAAACCGAAGGCGGCAATATAAAAGCCCCCATAACTAATATGTAAATTATTAACTTTTTATATAAACCTGACAATTTAGTCAACCATCCACTCCACAGCGTTATAAACATTATAATAGCATAAATATATAAATTTCAAAAATGTAAAATTTGTAACGTGTAATCATGCTTGTTATTTTATAAACAAAATTTTTACCGGACAGTTGTTATTATGTTATAATACACAGCAGGGAGGTTTTTATGGAGCTGATTTCCGGTTTTATACATTCAAATGCTATTATCATTTCTGCATTAATACTGCTTATTGCATACATTTTTATCGCTATTGAAAAAATTCCTAAAGTTACAGTAGCAGTTTTTGGAGCTGCAATAACTCTTCTATTAGGATTATTAGGACAGGAAAAAATAGTTAACGGGGCTTTTGATGCCGGATATTTTATAAATTTTATTGATTTTAATGTAATATTTTTACTTGTTTCAATGATGATAGTTGTTTCAATTGCCTCTAAAAGCGGAATGTTTAATTGGATTGCTGTTGCAATGCTGAAACTTACAAGAGGAAATCCTAAACTGATATTGGTTTCACTCGGAATTTTTACAGCAATAGCTTCAGCTTTTCTGGATAATGTTACAACCGTAATCCTTGTTATGCCTGTAACGTTTTTGATTGCAAAAGAGCTTGAGATAAGTCCTATGCCGTTTTTGATTACAGAAATCCTCACTTCCAATATAGGCGGTACTGCTACATTAATCGGAGATCCGCCGAATATTATTATAGGAAGTGCTGCAGGATTATCTTTTATGGATTTTTTAGTTGAACTTACTGATATTGTAGCTCTCATATTAATTGTTAATATAATTCTTTTGGTATTGTTATTCAGAAACCAGCTTACTGCAAAAAAAGAAAACATGGAGAAAGTTCTAAAGCTGGATAATTCAAATACTATTAAAGACAAATCTCTTATGCTGCGTTCCGGAATAGTTCTTTTACTTGTTATTACAGGTTTTATGCTTCATGATACAATTCATATACAATCCTGTGTTGCAGCAATGGCAGGTGCTGCATTTCTCATGCTTTTTGAAAAACCTGATAAAATTTTTGAAGATGTCGAATGGAATACAATTTTCTTTTTTATAGGTTTATTTATTATTATCGGCGGTCTTGAACATGCGGGGGGGATAAAACTGATGTCTGAATGGCTTTTGCACATCACTAACGGATCTCAAAAAGCAGCATCTTTAATTATTCTGTGGGCATCAGGTATTTTATCAGGTATTATAGATAATATTCCTTATACCGCAACAATGGCTCCGCTGCTTGTAGAAGTTCAGAATGTAATGGGACATGATTATACACATCCTCTCTGGTGGTGCTTGTCTCTCGGTGCTTGCCTTGGCGGAAATATGACTATTATCGGAGCCGCAGCTAATGTTATAGTATCCGAAACTGCTGCAGATGAAGGCTATCCGATAACATTTTTGTATTTTTTGAAATACGGTGTCTTATCAACAGTTATCTCTCTGGCATTGAGCACTGCCTATATATGGCTTAGATTTCTAAACTGAACAAGCTTTTAAATGCCTTCATCTTCTTCAGTATCTTCTTCACTTACAGCCGGAGCTTCTACTTTTACACCGAGTTCTTCTAATGCAGCACGTGCTTTCGGAGCAAGAGCTGTATCAGAGAAGTTCTCTAAAATCGTTTGATAACATTCTATTGCTTCAGGTTTCATATCCCGAAGTTTGTATACATTTCCTGCTTTATAATAAAGAGGAGCAAGTTCTGTTGTTGATGACATAAGCATCTGATTATCAAGCTTAATCTTTATTCCAATCAGGGTCTCATTATCCTGCGGAGATAAAAGCGCACGGCCATATATCTTTTGGGTTAATTTATCAATACTGTCTGACATCTCGGCAATAGCTTCTTTAGATAATTTAGACGATTTCTTTGCTGCTGATACATCCAAAGAAATGGCTGAAAGTAATAAAAAACCGACAATTATAGATAAAAATATTTTTTTCATTTTATAATCTTAAGCTCCATATGTATATATTTCTTCTTTTATTATACATAATATTTATTTTTTAAGCTAGAGATTCTATAAAATAAAGAAAGCATACGATATGAAACGAATTTAAAAAACAGTGGGGTTAGATAGTATAATTATAAGTTAATTTTGGGAAAGTATGCCCAGCCGACAAAACCTCAGGCTCAATCAGCACCCACCCCTCCCCTGTCTTGGATTTGCTTCACGCTCACAGAGCTTCACCTTTAAGCCTCACGGCTTAGTCGGTTCAGTCTGTTCGCTATCCGGACTACCGTCCGTCCGCAAATCCGCTCCCTCAAAAGGGAGGGAGCAAATCCAAGACAAGGCTAAGATAAGCGCTTTCCCGTAGGAGAAAAATTCGCAGAAACAGAAGCTTAAATTTAAGCATACAAATATTAAAAAAAGAACAGAGGCTTAAACTAAACCTCTATTCTTATCACAAAATTTATATTAAGCAGTAACAGCAGTTTCAGCTGCAGCTGCCTTAGCAGCGTCAAAGCACTCTTTACACAAAACATCTCTGCCCTGCGTAGGGTTAAAAGGTACCTGTGTTTGTTTACCACATTTAGCACAAACCGCATCGTGCATTCTCTTTTTCCCTCTATGCATTTGTTTTTTGATTTTTCTGCAATTTGCGCATCTTTTAGGCTTATTTGTTAAACCCTTTTCTGCAAAAAACTCTTGCTCACCGGCTGTAAACACAAATTCACAACCGCAATCTTCACAAATAAGCGTTTCATCCTGGTACATGACTGTTCTCCTAAATAATTTATAACCCTGACACTAATATCGTGTCATGCCCCATTCTATACTTTTTTTCAGTTAGCGTCAAGTTTTCAATAGAAATATTGAAACAAAAGTACATAAATTCAAATTCTTTTATTACCCGAAAGATTTAACCTTAAAAGATTACTTCTTCTTGGCATATGTAATATTGAAAAAAGATTATTATATACTAGAATTAGTAATGTAGGCTAGACGGGAGTGGAGTTTTATGAGTATAGACAAGAAAAAACTGACCATACAAATACTAACAGCAATTGGATTTTTGCTTACAATTAAACTCGCGTGCATATATTATGTTGCAAACTATGAAAAGTATGCACTTTCAAGCTTTTGTTCAATAAACGATTTTATTGACTGCGATGGTGCGGCTAAATCATCAGTTTCCCAGTTCTGGGGAATCCCTCTTGCATACTGGGGTATGTTGTTCTATATAACAATATTTTTCCTTACTATCGTTGATAAATTGAAGCAGATAAAATTCTTAAAATTTCTTGAAGTTTTTAAGAATCCGATGTCTTATGTTACAATGCTCGGTACAATAGCATTTGCTTTCTCAATGGTGCTTGCTGGATTAAGTTTGTTTAAAATTCATAAGCTCTGCGTTTTGTGCGTAATAACATATTTTATAGATTTTATAATAGCTCTTGTTGCATCTTCCGGGAAATTCCGTCAAATCGCGGTTGATTTTAAGACTACTATCCTTGATTTCATTTCCGGAGCAAAAAAATATCCAAAGACTTTTGTAGTACTTCTTATTTTTGCCGTATCATTCTTTACATACAGCGGTGTTACATACAACTTTGTTCCGCATATTAAGAAACAAAAAGCTATTCTTAAATATCGCGATATAAAATTTAACCCGTATAGAGTTAAAGGAAATGTATTAGGCTCAGAAAAAGCTGATGTTGTAATAGAACTTTATTCGGACTATGTATGTCCTCTATGTTATATCCACAATATCATGCTCCATCAGGCAGTAAAAGATTTTTCAAATATAAAAATTATTCACCACAACTATCCTTTTGATAAAGAATGCAACCCGTATATCAGCTTTAATATGCATCCGAACGCTTGCTTTATGGCACGCGGAGCAATTGCTGCAAGAAATCAGGGCAACTATTGGGAAATGAGTTCTTTGCTGTACGAAAACCAGCCTAAAAATATGGATGCAATGCTTAAGCTTGTTGATGAACTCGGTTTTAATAAAGATAAATTCATTTCGGATTTTGAATCCGAGCAAACCTCTAAAGAAATTGAAACGGAATTAAATAAAGCCGTCGATTTAAATATTGACAGCACTCCAACAATGTACGTCAACGGAGATAAGATTGTCGGGGTAAAACCTTATTATGAATTGAAGGAAATCTTAATAAAGCATGGGGCAAAACGAAAATAATAAAATACTAATCCATGCCTGCTGCGGAATATGTTCGGGCTATCCTATATCGCTTCTGCGTGATATGGGATACGAGCCTGTAGTTTATTTTTGTAATCCCAACCTTGATACAGAAGAAGAATTCCAAAAAAGGCTTGAAGCTCAAAAGATTGTCTGTATGTATCATTGGGTTGACTTAA
>CALVEE010000027.1 GCA_944326495.1 Candidatus Gastranaerophilales bacterium
AATTTTTGTCTTTGTGATGCTTAATATTTACTTTTCTGAAACAATAGAAAAACAGAACCAAACCCATTAAATATCTTGTAATCAAACTTGCAACAGCAAGCCCGCCTGCACTCATCTCCGGAATAGGCCCAAATCCGAAACAGAAAATTATATTTAAAAACAGATTTATAAATATACAAATAACTGTCAAAATGTTGGGAAAAACAACGATTTCAAATGCCTGTAAAAATTCTTTCGCCGTTGTATGTAAATATGCGCCAAACGTAGAAAATGCCGTAATCCAAAAATAATCTTTAATCATCGGGATAAGCTTTTCTTCAAAACCAAATTTATCAATAAGCGGAATGCAGGCAATGATTAAAATCGAGATAAAAACCGATAAAAATGCAGCGAATTTCAATGAAAGATAAAAGAATTTTTCAGCCTCTTTCCCTGCTCCGCGATAATTGGAAAGAATTGCTGAAATACTTCCCAGAATACCGTTTCCGAAAATCATAATACAATTAATTATTGCTGTCGCAAGACTAACCGCCGCAAGCGTATCAGTAGAATGCCTTCCGGCTACGATAACATCTCCCACCCCGATTAATATAAAGCCAAGATTACCTAATATAATGGGGCCTGCTATATTTGTAATATCTCTAATATAAAAACTTCTGACCAGCATAAAAACATTGTACTATAAGGGGTAAATGTAGTAAATAATTACTATATTCTTCTGGCGGCACAAGATAAATTCATAAATAGTAGCTGTATATAAGTGTGGTACTGTGTTTTAAAGTATTATCTTCAGACATAAGATAGACCCCTCCCCGAAATCAAAGATTTCGACCCTCCCACAGGGGGCGGGTAGGCTCTACGCCTGGCGTGGCAGGTCCCTCGCCCCTTGCGGGAGAGGGAAGAATTTCAAGTTGAGCCCCAGCGAAACTTAGAAATTCGGGAGAGGGGTCTTTTTTATATCCAGATATCATGTAATATTCCGCAATTGCAGATATGCGATAATCTACGGAGTTTGTTTATAAATTTATCTTGGACAGTAATGCTGATTTAGGGGAGGGATACATTAAACAACAAAAGTAATATCACTTAATTTAAAAGGATTATAATGAATTTCCTCCATTGTATTCCAGGGGTTGATTATGCTTCGAGCAGTAGGTCAGGCATTGCCTGACATTCACTTATTTTCCACATTACAGGTTAGATTTTGCGCTTCCATACAGAACCGCCCCCTCACCGCATCCGTAGTTTTCGGCTCCCGCCTCAAACACGGCTGCTCCTCTCCTGTAAGGAGAGGGAAGAATTTCAAGTTGAGCATAAGTGAAACTTAGAAACTCGTGTGAGGGAGCTTTTTTATATATCGATATCATTAAATATTCCGCAAATTCTTTTTGTTAAAAATTATTAAATATTTATTAAAAAAAAGCTTGAACAAATAGGCAGGACCAGGAATTCTTGCTCTTAGTGTTTTATTATGCTATATAATAAATAAAACTAAATACTAGGAAACTACGGTGAAAATCCGTGACTGTGCCGCAACCGTTAAAGCCGGAGTACTACGTACGTAGGAATATGGACGGCAGACATAAGTGAAATTTTCATATACAAAAATTTTCTTACAGGTCTGCCTCTGCTGTATATACTACAAATTCATGCAAGACTGCGAGTCACAGTACTGCATAAAGCTTTCTTTGCGGCGCAAAAGCTGTAAAGGAAGATTTTTATTGGCTGGTGTAACTTCAAATGTAAATAGTGTAAAAAGCGGACTTTGTCCGCATGGAATGTCACCCGGTGCCTGCCCCATATGCTCCGGCATGGGCGGAGGCGGGAATTCACGCGCAGGCGAGCGCCCGCAAAAAGCCGGTGAATGGAGCTATCATCAATGTGCTATGGTTGGAGCTATGATGAAAGCTAGAGCGCAAAGGATTGAAAACCATGAAAATAATCTTAAACTGCACGCTCAAGCTGTTTTAGAATTCCGGCAAAATCTTGAAAAAATAGCACAGAAAATGATTGATTTTGCAAACAAAATCTCAAATAATCCTATTTTAAAACCGATTACCTATATAATAACGAATATAATTGCACCTGTAATAAATAAAATCAGTACAATTCCCAATATTATTTCTAATATAACGGATAAATTATCGCAAATAAAACAAAAATTTGTTGACATACAAGATAAGCTAAACGCGATGTTTGGCGAATCAAAAGCCTTTATTGACAAAAAAGTATCGGAATTTGTAAGTTCAATTAAATCAAAATTTGAAGGCTTATTTAAAATTTTCAAAAAAGATAACGCAAAAGATGACGATACAAAAATTGATGACGACAAAAAGATTTTTAATCTGAAAAAATTCATTCAAAAGATTAGGGAAAAGAAAAAAGATGATACCAAAGATAAATCAGGATCTTGAAACCTCAAGACACCAGAAAAATATGACTGATACACAAAAGCGCAACGACACTTACGTTAAAGAAGGTGTTATTGTTAACTCTTATATTAAAGATCCTCTGCTTTCGCTTGATGAAACCTGCGATACTCTTGTTATTTCCAATACAAAAATAGATTTACCCCCAAAAGTTTTTGAAAAAGAAGAAAAAAAACTTAATCCAATTATCCCTATTTGTGCAGTAACTCTCGGGGTAATGGGGCTTTTAGGCGGGTTTACTGCTATGATGAAAAAGTTTTCTAAAGGCCGGCTTGAAAGTACAAAGGAGTATCTGCTTCCCGGGATTACAAGAAACCATTGTATAAATAATGAAATCCACCAGAGTATTTTTAGTATGATACAATCGCCCAGCAGAAAAACTATTTTAGCCTCATTAGGGGTCATAACTCTGGGTTCTATGGCGTTTATGGGGAAAATATTTATTGACGGGTTTAAGGAGGTCTGGGTTAAAAAGCAGGAAGCTGATATTCAGAAAAACCTGCAGGAAAACTTAATTGCAGTTGAAACACAGGCTTTTTCGGGGAAAATTCAGATAATAAGAAGTATGTTATCTTCTAAAGCAAAAATCTTTTCAAAAGAACTCGCTTTTCAAGGTCATGAAAAAGATAAGAAGCAAGAGAAGCAGAATGCTTTGTATTATATTGGCGGATTAACACTCCTTGGGATATTAGGACTCGGGTATTTTTCTGCACGTAATATTAGAAAGAGTGATGAATTTATCTCAAAAGGAATTAAAAACACTAAAAAAGGGCTGGATAAAGTTATAGATAATTTTAATCAGGGAAAGCCCATCAGTGATTTAGAGGGGCATAAGGGTGAAGTTTTAAAGGGAAAAGATGCGTATAAACTCCTTATTGAAAATATGCTGGAATCTATATACGCCCGCCCCGAAGAAGTCGAAAATACTGTCAAAAAGATGAAGCTTCCGGACGGGGAGAAAAAAGAATTTATTACGCACCTTAAGGACGTAATGAATCAGGCAACAGAGAAAGTTAACCCGATGATGGGCGGCTCCGGCAGAAATAAGATTACATACTTCTCACACGTTAACGACTACCTCTCATTTTTCTATGATTGGCTGATGAACCCTAAAAATCCGCAGTTTAAGAATTTGTTTTTTGGAATTGCAGGTATTTCAGCTCTGGCTTATGGCGGGAAATCCGCAGCAGAAGCTGTAAAAGAGGTTCAAGTAAAAAAATATAATGCGGAAATTGAACTGAACCTTCAAAAACGCCTTGTCTCAACTGAGCTTAGGAATTTTAAAGCCAAAAAAGAATCCGCAATTGAACCTTTATGTGAAGAATTTATGAAACAAAAACAAGAAGGTAAATCTCAAAAAGAATTAAAAATTATTGCAGACAATATTCTTTTTGAGATTAAAAACGGACCGCCATTTGTTTATTCTTAAAAAAACGGGTTAATATATTAACCCGTTTTTTTATCTTAAAAGTTTATTCCAAAGACTGATAACCTGATTTATGAGATTTCAATAAAACCCCGCGTTTTGAAGTCTGAATAAAATCAATCATTTTTTCTATATATTCATTCATTGGAATGTCTGCCTTAATTTTTTCAATTGCTTGAGATGTATTATATTCTTCAGAAATCAATAACTTGAACGCTTCATTTGTTGCGGTTCTGATTTCCTGCGGAACACCGCGTCTTTTCATTGCAATGACGTTTAAGCCGCGCGGAACCGGAGGACGTCCTTCACCTTTTGAGTATGGAAGTATATCCTGACGTGATGCTGAAAATCCGCTTATAATTGCCATATCTCCAATTCTGATATTCTGATGGAATACGCTCATGCCGCCGACAAATGCTCCGAAACCGACATGGACATGTCCGCCTAAAGTTACGAGGTTAGCTAAGATTACTTGATCTTCAAGCACGCAATTGTGTGCAATGTGAGCTCCAACCATGATTAAACATTTTTTGCCAACTCTTGTAGTAAAATCTCCGCAAGCAGCGCCTCTGTGGATAGTTACGTTTTCTTTAACTATTGTCTCATCTCCAATGACAACCTTGGTAGGTTCGCCTTTGTAGCCTAAATCCTGCGGTTCTGAACCGATTGTGGAGAATGGAGAAATTGTACAATTTTCACCAATTTCTGCAAACTCAATATAAGCGTTTGCAATAACTCTTGTTCCTTTACCCAATTTTACTCCTTCCCCGATAACGACATTAGGGCCTATTGTAACTCCCTCTGCGATTTCAGCAGAAGGATGTATTACCGCTGAAGGGTGGATGTTTGATTTTTCTAATACTGTATTTGCCATTCTCTTTCTCCATATGAATATTACTACACATCAAGTATAGTATAAAAAAACAGATTTCTATGAAATATTTATATAATCTTTACTTTTTTGAAACCAATGCTTTATTAAACATCTGTCTGTAGTAATCCATGTTAATATTAAGATCTTCACCGATTTCAAACAGCA
>CALVEE010000028.1 GCA_944326495.1 Candidatus Gastranaerophilales bacterium
TTTCGTGCATCAGTTTTGAAATCTCTAAAACATTTTCTTCAAAAATCCCTAAAGTATTAGGATTTGTCATCATAATCGCTGCAACATCTTTATCCAGAAGCTCTTTCAAGGCCTCTATATCAACCTGCCCTTTTGCGTTTGATTTAACTTCCACTATATCAAACCCGCACATTTTAGCACTTGCAGGGTTTGTACCGTGAGCTGAATCTGGAACAATAACTTTTTTCCTGTTTTTTTCGCCTTTAGTTTCAAAATATTTTTTAACAATCATCATGCCGGTAAGTTCACCATGAGCACCGGCAGCAGGCTGAAGGGTCATTGCATCCATCCCGGTAATCTTTTTTAAAGCTTCTTGAAGTTTATACATAAGCTCCAAAGCGCCTTGAGACTCTTCATCTGTTTGAAGCGGATGCAGATTAGTAAACCCTTCAAGAGAAGCCAGAAGCTCATTAACCTTGGGATTATATTTCATAGTGCAGGAACCGAGCGGATAAAACCCTTTTTCCACACAAAAATTCTTGTCGCTCAATTCTTTATAATGGCGCAGTACATCAAGTTCGCTCAATTGCGGAAGCCCGATTTCACCTTCCCTTAACATATCCTTCGGTAAAAACTCTCCTAAACTTCCTTCCCAAACTCCGATACCGTCAGCTCCCGTTGATTTTTCAAATAATGTTTTCATCAGTCACTACTTCCTGTTTTAATAAATCTTTTTTTATCTTATCCAGAGCATTCTGTATAATTCTTGAAATCCTTGATTGTGAAATATTAAATTCAGCAGAAATATCTTTAAGTTTTTTATCATAAAAATACTTAGCTTCAATTAAATCCTGTTCCCTTTGAGAGAGTTTTTTCATCGCCTCGCAAATTCTGTTCTTAAGCTCAACAATTTCTGCTTTCTCTTCAGGAGTTCTTCTGGAATCCTTAATTTGAGTAGGATTATCACCCTCTGCCATTTCTTCAACAGACAAAATCGTTTTATAAACAGCATCTTTTATTTGTTCTTTTTCCGGGCTTTCTTGGTTTTTCATAACATACCATCTATAGCGGCGGCGTATTTCATTTCTTATAGCCCACTTCACCGCTTTTGTAAGATAAGCCGTATTATATAATTCTTTGTTTTTAGGATTATTTATAAGATAGTAAACAGTATAGTTTGCAAGCGCAATCACTTCTGAAAGCTCTATCAAGCCTAAATTCGAGAACTTTTGAAACTCTATCTTCGATATAGTTTCAATTAATTCTTTATATTGGGAAAGATTAGCTCTATCTTCCCGCTCTCTGTTTATTGAATCCAAATTATGCATATACTATAATATATCATAAAAAAGAATATATAAAAACAAATGGTTCATAAATTTACATTCGATACAATACATGTTACAATATAGAGAAAGAAGAGGGTATTTATTATGAAGTTTATAAAGTACATAAAATCTGCAATGTTAATAACCTTAAGCGCAGGTATTTTAACAACAAGTGCTGTATATATTGAAAAAGCTTCAGCACAGCCTGCCTCAGCTCCTGCAGCAGTTCAAGAGAAAACAACCGTTTACGAGGTTGCTCCGCTTACTGTTGTTAACTCGCCTTCAAGTTATTTAAATAAAACTGTTCTTATGAAGGCTAAATTTGATAAGTTTTCAACTCTCGGATTAGATTATAAACCCGCATTTAAATCATCCGACGATTATATCTCGTTTTTGATTAAGCGTGACGATACGACACATGACATTCCGCTTTCGGAAATGAAATTATTCCTTAAGCGTGATGAAGCTGAAAAGTTTATTGATTTAAAAACTGATGACGAAGTTCAGATTAAGGGTGTAGTATTTTCTGATGCCTTAGGTGATACCTGGGTTGATGTTAAACAGTTAACCATTCTGAAAAAAGCCCCAGAAGAAAAGAAAGACGGAGTTAAATAGAGATTATGCCGGATAAATTGGATACAAAAAAGGAAGAAAAAGATAAAAATAAGGTATTTTTAACGGTGCACGGGCATTTTTACCAGCCGCCGAGAGAAAACCCCTGGCTTGAAGCAATCGAGCAGCAAGACAGCGCTCTGCCTTTCCACGACTGGAATGAGAGGATTAATGCAGAATGCTACAATCCTAATTCCGTATCCAAAATCGTTAATTCTAAAAATGAAATCTTAAATGTAGTAAACAATTACGAGTACATCAGCTACAATTTCGGGCCGACGCTTTTATACTGGATGGAAGAGTTTGCTCCGCTTACTTATGAAAGAATTATAAAAGCGGATATCAACTCCAGAAGAATGTATTCAGGGCACGGAAACGCAATCGCTCAGGTTTATAACCATATGATTATGCCTCTTGCAAACGAAAGAGACAAGCAGACACAGGTTAAGTGGGGGATTAAGGATTTTGAATACCGCTTTGGCAGAAAACCAGAAGGAATTTGGCTTGCAGAAACGGCGGTTGATGATGATACTTTGCGGGTTCTTGTTGAAAACGGCATAAAATTTACCATACTTTCTCCATATCAGGCACAAAAAATAAGAAAACAAGGCGAAAGCACCTGGCAGGACGTAAGCTGGGGGAATATTGACCCTGCACGTTCATACAGATACAATATTAAATCCGCACCGGGCAAGTATATTGACCTGTTCTTCTACGATGGTGCCATTTCACGTTCTGTTGCATTTGATGAACTCCTAACCGACGGCAACAAATTTGTTAACCGCCTGAAAGACGGGATTTCGGATTTAAGAAATTATCCGCAGCTTGTACATATTGCAACAGACGGCGAAAGCTACGGACACCATACAAAGTTTGGTGATATGGCGCTTGCTTACGCTATGAAAGTTAAGGTTAAAGATGCAGGATTTACCGTAACAAATTACGGCGAATATCTTGAAAAATACAGAAGTAATTGGGAAGTAGAAATTAAGCCGGTTTCTTCCTGGAGCTGTTTCCACGGGGTCGGAAGATGGTGCGAAGATTGCGGATGTTCAACAGGCGGCCATCCGGGCTGGAACCAGAAATGGAGAAGGCCGCTTAGAGACGCTCTTGACTATTTAAGAGATGAAATGGCTGCTTTATACAAGAAACAGGGTAAAAAATATTTTAAAAATCCTGTTGAGGCAAGAGAAAATTATATCAGCGTAATTATGGACAGAAGCGATATAAGCGTCAAGAATTTTCAGGATGAATATTTTCTGCCGGATTTAGAAGAAGATCAAAAAGTTCATGCAATGGAGCTTTTAGAAATCCAGAGACAGGCAATGCTTATGTACACAAGCTGCGGCTGGTTCTTCTCCGAGATTTCAGGTATTGAAACCGTGCAGATTATGAAATACGCCGCAAGAGTAATGCAGCTTGCAAAATCGTTTACGAAAAAGGATTTGGAAACGCCTTTCCTTGATATCCTAAAGGAAGCAAAAAGTAATATTCCGGAATTCGGTACAGGCAAAGATGTTTACGAAAAATTTGTTAAACCCTCCGTTGTAACGGCAAAACAAATAGTCAGTCTTTGGGCAATATCTTCACTTTATGCGGATATTGAAGATGAAGAAAATGTTTATTGCTACAAGATAAAAAAACACGCTTACAAAATCGTTACAAAAGGAAATTCAAAACTTGTTACAGGTCATATTGAGGTAGAATCAAAAATTACGCTCGAAAAATCAAATATGGTGTTTGTACTGCTTCAATTCTCCGGCGGAGATTTCCAATGCGCAATCAAGGAATATTCTACGGATGACGATTTCCAGAATATTCAAAAAGAACTTGTAAGAACTTATCTTGTATCACCGCTTACGGAAATTATAAGAACAATCGACGGATATTTCGGAGCAGAATATTTTACACTCAAGGATATCTTTATTGAAGAAAGACGCAAGATACTTGAAACTATGCTTAAAGGGCGTTTACAGCTGTTTGCAAATACATATGAATCAATGTATAACGAAGGCAAAGGTTCAATCTATCAAATGCAGACACTGGGACTTGAAATACCTAAAGAATTTAAGATTTCAGCACAATATGTTCTGACAAAACAGTTTAACGACCTTTTTGTAGACTCGAGAGGATTTCTTGATGCTGATATTATCCAGCAGGCTTCCGACATCAATTTTGAGGCCAAAAGAATTGGTATTGAGATAGATAAGACTCCGACTGCCAGAATATTCAGCAAAAAAGTTGCACAAAATATTAACAGACTATCATATGCCTTAGACCTGCAGCAGGTAGATGCAACATTAGAGCTTCTGGACAGCATAGCGAAGCTTGAAATAAAAGTTGATATTGCAGAAGCTCAAAGCTATTATTTCTCAAAAATAGTTGCAAATATTGCTGAATTAATCCAAAATATAACCTGTCAGGCAGATAGAGACCTGCTTTCAATGCTGTTTGAAATCGGTGAAGATCTTAATATTAACATGGATTACTACAGACAGATGTTTAATAAAGCATTGGTTAGTAAGAAATAATTTATGATATACTACAATGTTCTGCAATATTTGCTTCGCGCTCCGATTTTGCTCCGGGCGCCCGCAAATAATCTGCATAGTACATAACCTTTTTATATAAATCCGGATTTGTACTGTCAAGCTTCCTTGAATGCATTACAAGCCCCAGAGCCTCCATTATATTAAAACCTTTACCTTGCTGTAATGCTGTATGATACTGTTCCTCAAAATTCCTGTTTACTCTGAAACGATAATTTTTAGATGCCTCTGTCTGATCATCTATATTTTTATTTG
>CALVEE010000029.1 GCA_944326495.1 Candidatus Gastranaerophilales bacterium
ATACATACCCTGTTCCTTCCGCTTTCTTTTGCTTCATACAAAGCTTTATCCGCTCTTTTAAAGAGTTCGTCGCCGCTCTCATCCGGCGTAAATTCGGCTAATCCCATACTTATTGTGACATTGATATTTTTTTTGTCAATAGGAACGGGAGTCTCTTCTACAGCCTTTCTTAGGCGTTCTCCGACTATTTTTGCTTCATCTATGCGGGTAAAAGGCAAAAGAACTGCAAACTCTTCTCCGCCATAACGGGACGGAATATCCGATTCTCTTAAATGCTCTTTAATAATAGATGCAACCGTTCTTAAAACACTGTCACCGCTTGCATGGCCGTATGTATCATTAACTTTCTTGAAGAAATCAATATCAATCATCATTGCGCAGAGAGGATTTCTCTGGCGTTTTGTTGTTGCGATTTCCTGATTTAGGCGGACTTCAAACTGACGCCTGTTATTTAGACCGGTCAAGGCGTCTAAAGTTGCGTATTGCAAAACTTTTGCATAAGTATTTGCCCTGCTGATAGTAATTGCAGACTGTCTTGTAAGCTGTTCCAGATAACTGATATCCCGCTTAGAAAGTTTATCCAAAGTACTTCTTGCTACTATGCAGCCGGTTATTTCATTTTCGGAAATCAGCGGGAATGCTCCGATTTTATCGTTATTTGTAAGTATATATTCAGTCTCCGGCGTAACTTGTTTTAATGCTTCATATATTCTTTCATCGTTGCAGGCCTTTGGCCATACAAGTCTGAAATCTTCTTCATCGCGCAAGAACACATATATTAAATGATCTGATATAAATCTATCAAGCATTTCGCCAATCAAAGGCACAATATAATTGAGTTCATACTGCGTCTCAATAATTTTTGCAATATTTTTCATCGCATCATGAAACTCAACATTAATTTTTGACTGTTCATTAAGTACTATATTTTGGATTTTTAAAGATATTTGTGAGGCAAAAACCTTCATCAGAAACAAAAATTCCATATTAAGAGGCGTATCCCCGCCGAAGATAAGCTCAATCAGCCCGAAAACTTTTCCCTCTTTTATAACCGGCATATAGAGGGATTTAATCATAAGGTTGATATCGCCGATTACGGGGGGAAGTTTGTACGCTTTTGAATTAATCACAAAGTCATGTTCTTTTATGCTTTCAAAAATTTCATAGATTTCGGAAGTATCTTCGATAATATTCCAATTTCCGCCGCACCCGCGCATTGTATTTGTAACATTATCAAAAATATAAACAGAAAATTTTTCAAACCCGATATACCCGCCTAATACCGAACTAATGCCGCTTATAAGCCCGGAAGTATCAACTTCTCCGGAAAGTATCTCCGAAATTTTTGCTAAAAAATGCAGTTCTCTGTTTTCCATTAATATATATCATCCTCATCATATTCGCTAAAAAACTCAAATCCGGCACAGGTTTTAAAGTTTTCTACAATAGCTTTATCGAAATCTTCATCCGGCACGATTTTGCCGTTTACATAAGTATAGCTTATGCCGGTTGTGGGTTCATCAGTTAATTTGTTTGCATAATACTCATCACTTGTTATAAATTTTCTTGAAACTTCGTTTAATAAATTAAATATATACGCTGACTGCAGTTCAGACGAATCGGGTTCTTCAAGAATAAGCATTGCAGCTTTCTGCAGTTCGCTTACGGAATCTCTGTATCTATGCAGACTTCTTAGAAGCACCGCAAGATTATAATGAGCTTCATATCTCATCGGCTCTAATTTTATAGCTTTGCAGTATTCAAGTCCGGCCTCGCGGTATTCTCCGCGGAGGTGATGAGCTACAGCTTTATTGTAATAAATATCATAATTCTTTTTAAGTATCTTTAAAGCTTTTCCGTAAGCTTCAACAGCTTCGCCTAAATATTTATAAGCAAGATATCTTTTCTCAAGCGGAAGATATAATGCCTTCTGTTTGTAGGCAACTCCTTTGTTGTAATATGCAATTCCCCTGTTTCCCCTGACACTTTTTATATTGCTGTAAACAAACGGTATCCATAATTTAAAGAGCCTTATCTGCGTAATCGTATCGAACTGTTCAATAGCTTCGTCAAAGAACCCTAAATCTTCTGAATACACAATTCCTAAATTCATTCTTGCCATAACATATTTGGGGTTGTATTGAATAGCATGCTCATACGCATCCACCGCAGAATAATAATCCTCGTAAACTGCATAAATATTTCCGAGATTAAACCATGCTTCATAGTGTTCAGGGAAAAGTTTAAGCCCTTTATCGTAAAATTCAAGCGTTTTGGCCATATTATCCTGACTGTACGCCTGATCGCCTTTATAGATATAATACATTCCCTTAACTTTCATAGCCTGTTTTTCAATCCAGCCCCAGAAAAAGAATGCCAGAAGCGCCAGAATACAGACAAGAATTATAAATGTTACTTTAGAAAATATTTTTTTGAGAACCCGTTTCATACTATTAAATTATACCACAGGAGCAGATAATTTTATGTTAAAATCATATTATGGATATTTTCGTTATTGAAATAGTAGATGCTGATAATGTACATATGGAACTTTTAAGAGAGTTTCAGAAAAAAGAGATTTCTAATCCGGAAAAATGGAACCAGCATTGCCTTTCATATTTGATGGTTGATAGAATTTTGAGAGATTTTTACGGAATTGAAGATAGAGAAATCGTCTTTAACGGCAAAAAACCTTTCCTTAAAACGCGGGAAAAGTTTTTCAGCATAAGCCACAGCGGAGATTATATTGCACTTGCTTTTTCTGATTATGACTGCGGGGTGGATATAGAAAAAATTAAGCTTAGGGATTTTGAAGAGATTTCTAAGCGGATGGGGTTTAAATGCAATACTTTAGAAGATTTTTATAATGAGTGGACTAAATATGAAGCTGAATACAAGCTTGGAAAACCCGCGCAAAAATTTAAGAAATTCCATTTTGAAGATTATATAATAACAGCCTCAAGCGTTAATATTCAAGAAGAGTTTGAGATTTATATTCAAAGCGGACAAGTCTTTCCTAACGCAAACGCCTGATTGTTCTAAAGTTTTTCTCTTCTTGGCCGTTAATTAATCTTGAAAGGAAATGATTATGGCAAGAATTATAGAATCCGGCGGAAGAAGAATTATAAAATTATCAGTGGACGATATTATCTCTATTGTGCAGGACTATCAAAGAATTGTCCCGAGATTTTCTTCCGCCCTGGAGGCGAGGGATTACCTGAGCGATACCGTTATATTTATTCCGGAAGATTTTTAGAAGAAATCCGAAGTGGATATATCAGCAAGAGCATTTTTTGCTTCTTCAAAAGACGGATCCTGTTCAAGTATTTCCATATATAAAGATTTTGCTTTTTCCCGGTTATTATTTTCGTATAGAAGAGCAAGATTATATTTTGCCTGAATAAGTTCCGGATCATACATTATTGCTTTTTTGAAGGCTTCTTCTGCGTTCTTGAAATCATGCTGCGCAGCATACATAAGCCCAACCCTGTACAAGCCCTGTGGATTTTTTTCATCAAATTTTAATAAATCCGTAAGCGCCTTCTTCTCCTCAAAAAAGTTTCCGAGCTGATGGTGGGCTTCTGAGAGCAAAAGCAGATATTTTGCCCTGTATTCATTTTGTTTATCGTACTCAATCGCCTGATTAATTGACTCTACACAGCCTGAAAAATTCTTCTGCTTATAATAATTCCGTGCAACATTATAATAAATTTCGGAATTCAAAGTATTATACTGCACCGCCTCTTTTAAATACTCATACGACTCATCCAGTTTGTCCTGCTCTGCCATATCAACCGCCCATTTGATATAAAGTTCGCACATAAGAAGGTTGATTGTTTTAGCTTCCTTTGGAGTAGCCTTGTCAAGAAGAAGCATATACTTGTCAATAGCTTTCTGGTATTCTTTTGTCTGGATATAAGCGTCTGCCAGTTCTAAAGTTACATCAAACCCGTTCTGCGACATCATTGCTAAATCTTCCAGTATAGCAATACCTTCACCCATCCGGTTTAACTTAATATTGTATGAAGCTATATCATTTCTGACTTTAAACTTATCCGAACCCTGAATATCCAGAAGCTTTTCAGAATACTCAATTGCTTTATCATAATCCTCTGATTCGACATATAAAGCAACAAGCGTTTCATTAACCCACAAAAGCGTTTTAGCATCCGTAACAAAGGTCAGCATATATAATAGCGTCTCTATTGCAACCGGATAATTTTTAATTTTTATATAAAGCTCAGTAAGTTTCCTGTTCGTGTTAACGTCGTTCGGATAAATGCCGAGTCTCGTTTTATAAGCCTCAAACGCGGCCGGATAATCATGAACTTCTTCGTTTAATTCCGCAAGAATTGACTGCACATCAGCAACATCCTCGTCTAATTCCATTAAATCAGAAAGAATTTCATAAGCACCTATTGCAGAATAAGGCTGGTCAGTCTGCCTGTATAATTCAGCAAGCGTCTTGACTACTGTCTTATCGTTCTTTTTATGGTCAAATACGTATTCGTATTCTTTAATAGCTTTTGTAAGCAGCTGCTTCTTTATATAACAATCTCCGAGAAGCTGGCGTGTTTCTACGCTGCTGGATTTTTTCTTCAATATAATAGAACACTGTTTTATTGCCTGATTATATTTTCTGTCCTCATAATAAGCTTTAGCAAGATAAATCCTGACCTCAATATGCCCCGGTACTCTGTCTAAGTATTTTGAAGCAAGCAGCTGCACCAGCGTATATTCTTTTTTATCAAACAGAACC
Source organism: Candidatus Gastranaerophilales bacterium (assembly GCA_944326495.1). Taxonomy (GTDB): domain Bacteria; phylum Cyanobacteriota; class Vampirovibrionia; order Gastranaerophilales; family Gastranaerophilaceae; genus CAG-196. The sequence goes on from CALVEE010000029.1 coordinate 4,760, forward strand.
TCTACCTGATCAAGGATATTTTTGGTTGAAAGCTGTAATTCCTCACCTCTGCTATTCCCTCCGCCTTGATATAATATAATTGAATACAAAATGTATATTGCTATTACAGCAACTACAAATGCAACTACAATTATTATAATATTCGTTTCTGTCATTAAGTTAAAAAATCTCTCTTACCGTTAAATCTAACATTATTATACACAATCTTTAATAAAAAAGAAACAGTTTACTTTTTTTTGAATTTAATTATATATTATATAGTATGAAAAGATTTTTTGTATTCGCACTCTTATTTACTATATTGTCCTCCTGCTCCTATGCAGATGATGAGTGGGATAGTTTTGGCGATGTTGACAGAGCCTGGGACGGGCAGAAGTCTATAACGAATAAGGAATTTGAAGAAGCAATTAATACTTTAGAAGGCAAAAAGAAGCAAAAAGAAGAAAAGAAACGTAAGAAAATGATAAAAAAGATTAGCGGCGGCGGCGAGAGCCTTCATCCTGATTTGAGTCCGGAGAGCGAAATAAAATCACTTACGCCTTTGAAGGAAAACGAGGACGGAATGCTTCTTAATATCCCTGTTAATATGATAATAAATAATGAGGCTCTTGATAAGGGGTTTTATAAGGTTATAGGGGAGAGGGATAAGGACGGTAATATATATCTTTCTTTCTACCAGTCGCAGTTTTTCAAGGGTAAAGTAAAGGCCGTTGAGACGCGGGATGATTATGAGCAGGAGACATTGGATTTTGTCGAGCTTATACCGTATAACGATAAGTATGTAAAAATAATTTTTGGCTCGCTTGATTTTAATGCCTATGCTTTTGTAAGGTTTTTCTAGTTCTTTTTCATAATCAGCACCCATCCCAACCCTGTCTTGGATTTGCTTCACGCTCACAGAGCTTCACCTTTAAGCCTCACGGCTTAGTCGGTTCAGTCTGTTCGCTATCCGGACTACCGTCCGTCCGCAAATCCGCTCCCTCAAAAGGGAGGGGGCAGGCGCCAAGTGTGGAGCGTTCCTTCCCTAGTGAGGGAAGGTTAGGATGGGTGCTTTCCCGCAAGGGTAAAATTACATCAGCAGATATTAACATAGGAAAATTTCTGCTCAAAATTTGTAACAAATAATTTGTAATTGCAATATTAAAAAAGTATGGTATGATTATAATAGGTTAGAGTGGAAGAAATAAGTTTTTAAAATTTAACCAAAAATCTGAATTGAATAGTATAAACATAGGATTTCAAAAAGGTTTTATTATTGTATATTTTGAGAAAAGAGAGCAATTAAAAAGTAGTTAGAAGTAGTGAATATG
>CALVEE010000030.1 GCA_944326495.1 Candidatus Gastranaerophilales bacterium
ATTAGTATCTTCTGCTTGAAATATTGCTCGAACCTTATCTACTGTAGAATTAGTCACTTTTGCAAACCAGGAAATACTCTCGTTTTGACTAATCACTCCGTCTCCATCAACATCTGCACTATACAAATCTTGCATAAATTGTTGAATTTCATCTGAATCCCAAACACTATTATTGTTTACATCGTATTTTTTTTTTTTTTTTTCATCTGCTTTTATTGTACTGCCACTTTGAGGCTGCAACGAACCAATTTTGCCGTTATTCAGAAAAAACTCTGGCATTTTTCAAAACTCCATTACCATCTCTTTTAATGTAATACGGCATTTTTTTAGAAAACTTTAGTATAACATATAAAATTGTTACAATTCTTAATATGAGTTTCTTGTCTAGGCAATTTTTAGCCAGAACAATACTTTATATAAATATAGATGGGATTATTAATAAGGAGATTTTCTTATGGGGATAGAAAAAATGGGGATGAATTTAGCACAAAAAGCTGCGGCTTGGACAAAAGCCTGCGGGAAAAGAAGTATTTTAGAAACAAGGGCTGTAAATAAACATATTAAACCCCAAAAGTTAGGATATATATGTCCTGATAAAACTATCAATTTCCAAAATGCTGAAGCCGCTAGAGAATATTCTAAAAACAGAGCCATAGCAGCTCTTCAAAGTAAAAATCCGCACGAAAGGTTATTAATTGTTGACAAAAATCGTGTTTTAGATGAAATAGAGGGTTCCTCATCTTCGGTAGCATTTACACCTTTTACATATAAAGGTTCTAAGCTTTCAGTAATTCACGGGCATCCTGATTCGTATGCAAAAGGTTGTGCCGCTCCTGTTTCAGCAGCAGATGCAAGTATTATACTTCGTTGGAAAAAATTTAATGAAATTATTGCTTATAATACTAAAGGAGAATTCTCTGAATTAAAAAAAGTTGATAGTATAGATGATCATGGTTGGTTTTCTAACTTAAAGAAGAAATTTAAAAATTCAACAAATATAAGAAATTCAGAAAGTGTAAAATTACGTTACACAAAAATGTTTATACCACCCGAAATATTAAAAAAGTATAAAGAAATTAACAAAAAAATAGGAAAATGTTTTTTTAAAGGAACACAAAATGAATACGAAGCACTTATCACGGAAAAAGAAAAGCTTGCCAAAATGATAATAGAAGCACAATTAACAGAAACCGGATGTAAACAGACTCATGATTTTTGGCTTAAGTATGCAAAAAAATATAATTTAGAATATACTACAAATTTTTCTAATTTATAATTCAAAAGCTCTGCAGGATGGGCAAAGCCTTTTCAAATATGGAATTCCCAACTGTTTTGTTTTTTGCGTACCCACCAAAAACTTAAATCAAAAAAATAATTGGTGGGCACGCAATGCAAAATTTAAAGCAATTATTTGCAATTTTATGTAGCTTTGCCCACCCTACTTTACTATTATTTTACTTTTCGCCCACTCATTGCATCATACAAACTTCCACTAGGCATTTCAATATAAAGTTTTCCTCCAATAACAACTTTTTTACCTTTAGAATCTACTTCATCACCATTCGGGGAATCCTTTACGTTGTTATTATTCTCTGTATTATGAGAATTATCTACTGTTGAAGTCTCTCCGGCAGGTGAAGTATCTTTTACATCGTTACTACTGCTTTCGCTATCATGAGAATTATCTACTGTTGAAGTCTCTCCAGCGGGTGAAGTATTTTTTACATCGCTATCCTGATCGTGTTTATCAGTAATATGCAGATATTCTTTTGCTTTATTAAGTAATTCTTTGATTCTATTTCTCTCCGTAGAATTCAACTCTTCATAATTTCCAGATAAATAGTTCTTAAGTTCATCATATTCTTTTTTTGTATCAATTTGAGCCTTACTCTTTCCTGAACCATCCATTGACGTGATTTCTTTAATAGCATTACTTACTTTGGGGCGAATAATATTTGACATACATCTCCTTTCGACATTTCTAAATTAAAATTGTAGCCTATTTCAAAACTGATATATTAAATAACATTAATATTGATAACGGCATTTTTTTAAAAAACTTTAGGGGTATAAAAAAAAATGTTACAAATGTTCACATTTAAACCCCGTTCGTAGGTAAATAAGCAAAAAACTGTCCCCACCCTCCAAAAAATCTCCAATCTTGTCTGTATACAAAAGAGGGAGACCGGTAAGACAACACCCCGCCTGTAAAACCTGCCAATGCCTCCCGACAATGTGTTCTTTTCTTTTTGGTTACTTTTTCTTTTCAGTAAAGAAAAAGTAACTTGCAAAAAAAAATTCAGCAGAATAAAATATTATTGGTCGAAAAATCAAGTTTGGAATCTTGAAAAAAGAAAGAAGGTTAAAAATGAAAGATGGTATCCATCCGGATTATAAAAAAACTGTTATCAAATGTGTTTGCGGTAACGAAATTGAAACAGGTTCTGTTGTAGATAACATTACTGTTGAAATTTGTTCTAACTGTCACCCGTTCTATACTGGTCAGCAAAAAATTCTTGACTCTGAAGGACGTGTTGAAAGATTTAAAAAACGTTACGGCAGCAAGTAATAGTTTTGTTAAGATTTTACATAAAAAGGAAGCCTTCGGGCTTCTTTTTTATTGTTTGACTTCTTTACAGTATTTATTTATAATTAAACGCAAAAGGAGTTTTATATGAAAATTCACGCGATTAGTAATGTTAATTTTAGAACAGGCGCCAATGTAAATCAGCCGGAGCCCAAAGCTAAAAGCAATAAAAATAAATGGCTGCTGGGCGGTACGGGCATAGGAGCTGCACTCTTATTACTTCCAGATATTACGGATTTTTATACAGACAATTTCTCAAAGACTAACAAAGCAAAAGAAGATAAGCAATTTGAAGATTTAATAAAAGCATTAGATAAGGCAAAAACGAATGAAGCTTCCGAAATAGATGATACTCTTAAAAGTTTAAAAGATGTTTTAAATAAAGACCGTGTAGAATCAATGTCGGAAAAGGTATTAAAGGAATATTCCGGAAAAGTTAATAGAATCTTCAATAAAAAACCGTAGAAAATGATTTCGTTTTATAAGCTATAGCCGGCAAATATTTTTTGTACCGACTCTGTTATGATAAAAGAATAAAGTGTAGTATCAGAGACTCTTGACAGGGTTTCAGGAAAAAATGTAAAATTGAATTATGGCAATTGTCTATATATCATTAGGTTCAAATATCGGCGACAGGGTCGGATACTTACAACAGGCGGTAAGCCTTTTAAAAGCCATACCCGAGATTAATGTAATTTCTACTTCATCTTTTTATGAGTCCGAACCCTGGAAAATGAATTCCGAAAACTGGTTTGTGAATGCAGTTATACAAATTTCAACCAATCTTTTACCGGAAAAACTTCTTGAGGAATGTCAGCGCATCGAAACACAGCTTGGCAGAAAGAGAACTGCAGAGAAGGAATATCAGGATAGAACCATTGATATTGATATATTATTTTATAATGATTTAATAATGCATACTGATACACTTACAATTCCGCATCCTTATTTTCATAAAAGAGCATTTGTAATGGTTCCGATGCTTGAAATAGCGCAGGATTTTACTCATCCGCTATTCAAAAAAACAGTTATGCAGTTATATGAAGAATTAGAAAATCCGGAGATGGTTCTGTTGTATGGGACAAGAATATGATGCTGCAATAATAGGGGCAGGGGCTTCCGGATGTATTTGTGCGTATTTTTTGCTTAAAGCGGGATATAATGTTACTCTGTTTGATTTTGCAAGCCCTCTTAGAACACTGCTCCCGACTGGCGGAGGAAGGTGTAATTTAGCTCATGCAGAATATGATTTCAGAGAACTTGCGAAAAATTATCCGCGCGGAGAAAAGTTTTTGTACTCTGTTTTTTCAAGATTTTCAACGGCTGATACAATAAGTCTTTTTGAAGAAATGGGGGTAAAAACTTATACACAGGAGAATGGAAGAATTTTTCCGGAGTCAAATAGCGCAAAAGAAGTTAGAGAAAAGATTTTGGAAAAAATAAAAAAAGCAGAATTTATAAGAGAAAAAGTTACGGAAGTTGAATTAGCGGAAGGCGGTTTTAAGATAAAAACCATATCCAACCCTCACCATAAGGGGAGAGAGGCACAGTATTTCTTCCCAAAAGTCGTGGTTGCAATCGGAGGGCATTCTTCTTTAGATATAATAAAAAATTTGGATATTAAAATAATTTCCCCGAAACCGTCTCTTGTCGGGCTTAATACGGATATAAAAATGCCTTCCGGAATTGTTTTAAAAAATGTTTATTCAAAAGATTTAAATATAAAAGACGATATTTTATTTCCTCATTTCGGAATTTCAGGCCCTTTAGCTTATACAATTTCTTCAATCAAAGCCAGAGAAAATTTTCCGTACAAATTAACTTTTGACCTTTATCCCGGGGAAATTAAACTTCAAAATTTGTTAAACATTTGCCCCCATAAAGATGTAAAAAATATTCTTTCATCGTTTTTGCCTTTAAATTTTATAAAGGCTCTGCTGGGAGAAACTAGCGATATTAAGGCTCATAAAATCGATGGTAAGACCAGAGAGCTTATACTCAACAAAATACATAACTTTGAAGTTACTGTATCAGGAGCAAATAAAGGAGAAGAGACTGTAACAGCAGGCGGAGTTGATTTAGATGAGATTAACCCTGTGACAATGCAGGCTAAAAAATATCCGAATTTGTATTTTACCGGCGAATGTCTTAATATTGACGGGTTTTGCGGCGGGTTCAATCTCCAGAATGCCTGGTCAACCGCTTTTGCCGCTTCAGAAGGGATTTTATCTCACAAGTAAAATATACCACGGGAACTCTGCAGTATTTTCGCCGAAATGAGAGAAATGGAACATGCCTTTCTTCTTAACATTTATAAATCCGGTAAGCGGATAATGCTCAAATTTTGCATTACCTGATGTAAATGAGTAATGGTAAAATGATTTATCCGTATCGTTTAATAAAATAACTTTAAAATTACGCCCCTTCTTTTTTATTTTCAGAGAGTTTGTATTGGGACTAAATTCGGAAATCTTTACAATTGTGTAATCCGGAAACAATACCTGCACTTCATCAGGAGTCAATTCACGCTGGATAAATTCTCCGTTTACAAAAATAAAATCGTAGAATTTTAGATCCTGATTGGCATATCCGATTAAATCGCCTTTATAAATAAACTCGTACTGGCATCCGGTAGTGAAAGCAAACTCGCCGTTTGATTTATAGAACTCTGAAAAATTGCCTGTTCCGGTTGAAATAAATTTTATAAAATAATCGCTGTCTTTCCTCGTAACATCATCTGACCAAACATCATCAACATATTTAACTTTATCTTCTTCTTTTAAAGTTTTATATGGAATTGAAGCCAATTCTTCTGCTGCGACGCTTAGCATTAAACATAAAGTAAATAATAAACAAACTATCTTTTTCATTAAAACTCTCCTTTTAGGGATTATACCCTAAAAAATGCATGACTTCAACTATTTGAAGGATGAAGAAACGCAAAAACATTCTTATAATACGAGTATGAGTTTAGTATCAAATTTTATAGGCGGAATAGGGGTAAATCCCGATGGAGGAATAAATGGCATCACTCAACAATTTGATTTGAGCGATACTACTTTCTCTGACCTTTTAGAAAAACAGATTGATACAAAAGAGAGCGAAAAAACTAACCCAATTATCTCCGGTCATTTTGGAATTCCTGCCGGCATGCAAATTGACGGCATGGACGGAGCGGAATTCAGCGAAAAAGCATTTGATCAGGCAGAAGCCATAGGCGCTAAAACAGACACAGATAATGAAGAAAAACAAAATAATAATATTTTCGACACAAATAATGACGGAGAAGTTACAAGCTCTGAAATGCTTACATTTTTTACTTCACTCCTTGATAACGGAGCTGAAGGCGAGCAGACACGCTCCGAACTATTTGATTTTGCAAGAAAACAAGC
>CALVEE010000031.1 GCA_944326495.1 Candidatus Gastranaerophilales bacterium
ATGTATTAAGTTACATTAGCGCACATTGAGACAGGCCTGGAGGCCAAATATTATCCGGTAGTCTTTAGACGGAATGCATGTCGACCAGTCTCCTACGTGCGTAGCACCACAATATGTATTAAGTTACATTAGCGCACTTTGAGACAGGCTGGAAGTCTTAATTTTATTGAATAATCTTTAGGTCAAAGTCTGCAAATTAAATAACTGGGTGTTTAACACAGAAAGGAATAGCGAACGTGAGAGCGAAGAAATTAAACGGATTTTCTCTAATGGAGATGATGGTAGTGCTTTTGATTGTAGCAATAATAGCCGCAGCAAGCGCACCAATGGTTACTAAGAAATTATCGAGAAATACAGGCACCGGCGACAGCCCTTGGGTGTTTACGGGGTTGAATAATAGTATTGCATATAATATGAACGGTAGTGATGCCAGTGCAATAATAGGTAATACTACTTATACACGCGGTGAAAACGGCCCTCAATTTCCACGTTTAGTTCTTGCAAGCGGTAATGATGCAGATCATCCTGCTCTAGCTTTTGCTGATGCAAATGGAAACTTTAGCGGACAAATTACTATGAATAGAGCTACAAACGTTGTTACTTTAAATGATGTAAGAGTGGGTTCAAATTCTACTGCAATAGGCTTAAATCAAAATGCAACAATGCCAGCACTTATTCCTGAAGGAGCTACTATTGTAGGGGCAAGTGCTCAGGCTAATACATATTCCACATCAGTAGGTAATTTTGCAGCAGTACGTGCAAGAGGAAGTGTAGCGATTGGGCGTGGTGTATTAGTAATGGGAACTCATAGTGTTGCGATTGGTGCAACAAATGATGAACAGTTGGAAGGAGATGAGTTTCTTACGATAGCTGGTAATGACTGGGGGCTTGAAGGAGCAATAAGTATAGGCTCTTCGGCAAAGGCTTTACAAAGTAATAGCATTGCAATAGGCAGGAGTGCATCTGCTGCTGCGAGAGATTCAGTGATTTTGGGTTCGAATTCAAGAGTTGGAGACCAATCAGAAGGAGCTGTTGCTATAGGTTCTAATATCTTCGGAGTAGGTCGTGCAGGGGTAGTAATTGGTCAAAATGCACAAGCATCAAATCTTAATGGTATTGCAATAGGAAACCATGCTCTTGCAAATAGTGTTGGCGGACGTGGTATAGCAATAGGAAACTATGCAACTGCAACGGGTTTTAAATCTATTGCTATTGGTTCTGATCAAGTTGATAATCGAACAGGTAATTATACCCGTGCAACAGCAGAGAATGCTGTTGCAATCGGTGCAGATGCTCAAGCTACTGGTAGAAATTCAGTCGCAATCGGTGCCTCTAGCCGTGCTTCTGAGCCAGGCCAAATCGTTTTAGGAACAGCTGGTGATGTAGTTTATATTCCTGGGCGCCTTGTTGTTGATGGTACGGTAGCATTAGCACGTAACCCAGGTAGCCATACTTATATGCGTGCAAATAGAGGTTCTGATAACATGGATGACAGATTTTTTGACCTTAAGCACCAGAATGATGGTGTATTAAACTCAAATAGTCGCGAATATCCAAGTAATATCTCTATTTCAAGCGATCGTAGATTAAAGAATGTTGGCGATAAATACACAGCTGGCTTAGCAGAACTTAAAAAGCTGGATTTCTTCCACTATACATTTAAGGAAGATAAGGAAAAGACTCCGCATGTAGGTGTAATAGCACAGGATTTAGAGAAGGTATTTCCTGATGCGGTAACAAAAGGTGAGGATGGGTATCTGCGCATTCGCTGGGAAGATATGTTTTATGCGGTGATTAATGCGGTTAAAGAGTTGGATAATAAAATTGCTGAAATTGTTCAGAATATTACAGAAATTAATTCAACAATAGAAAAACAAAATAAAACTATTGAAGAACAGCAAAAAACAATTGATGAGCTTATTAAGCGTATAGAAAAACTAGAAAAACAAAAATAATTTTTGGCCTCTCACGGGCTATTCATACGGGCGGAGCAAAGCTCCGCCCTTTCTCTAACAAAACATCTCCGTCAACATAATTATTGACGGAGATATTTTGTTTAAGAATTAATTAATAAATAATAGCTGGGAGGGGAGACTTAAATCTATCCTACTAACAGCTTAGTTTTTCTGATTAGCACCCACCCCAACCCTGTCTTGGATTTGCTTCACGCTCACAGAGCTTCACCTTTAAGCCTCACGGCTTAGTCGGTTCAGTCTGTTCGCTATCCGGACTACCGTCCGTCCGCAAATCCGCTCCCTCATAAGGGAGGGGGTGCGCCAAGCATGTTGCATTCCTTCCTTTGAGGGAGCGGAAAACCTTAAAAATCTTCAATTTTTGGATTTTTCCGCTCCCTCTTAAATCTATGCTATAATTTAACTTATGCAGGAAATTAAAACCGGAAAAACTTATAGACATTACAAAGGAAATTTATACAAAATTATTGCTCTTGCTAAACATTCCGAAACCGGAGAAGATATGATTGTATATGAAAATATTCAAAAAGGGGACATCTGGGTCAGACCAAAATCCATGTGGAATGAAATTGTAAATGTTAGTGGTAGAAATGTTTTAAGGTTTCAAGAAATATGATAACAAAAGAAGTAAGAGAATGGATTCAAAAAGTTGAGCGCGGAGCGTACAAAAAAGAAGATGCAATGCAGGAGTTCTCGCGCTTTTCAAGATATTTAACCAGAGAAGAAATGCAAATGATTCAAACTCGTTTAAAATCATTCTTATAACTACTGAATATAAGCAGACCATTCATTATACAAATCCTGAAGCCGATATTTAGCGTTTGCCGGACTTGTAGAAGGTAATTTACAGCAGGGATATTGTTCTAACAATTCCGGAAAATATTTTTTAAATGCCATATAAGATTTATTTCCATTTAAGCAAATCCGTTCTATATAATATTTTTTTAATAATCCGGAGATGTCATTAGGTTCTTCATCTTTTATATTAGAATCCAAACTCCCGATTCTATCGCACGATTTAATAACATCCCAGAGAGCCAGTTGATGATTTTTCAAAAATCTTAATTTCTCAGAATAAGCGAAATCGTTTAAGTCATCGCAATTAAAGCATCGGCCTATTAATTTCCAGAATCTGTTTTGCGGATGGGCATAATATTGCTGGGCTTCTAACGATTTAATTCCCGGCATAGAGCCAAGGATTAATACTCTGGAATTTTCAGCAATACAGGGAGCAAAACTTTTACATATTATCATTTTAAAACTCTACCATGAATTAATTATATTTCACTTATAATCCTTCCGAGCGGAATATCTTTATTTGTTCCGTGATAATCACTTCCGCTTGTTATTACAAGATTATTTTTTTGCGCACAATTGACCAGAAACCCAATTTCAGTCTTATTATATCTTGAATAAAAGCACTCAAGTCCCTGAATTCCAAAACTTTTCATTACTTCAAGTTTTGGCAGAAACTCTTCCTGCGTCATATGCCTCTCACCCTCTCCGCCAAGAGGATGTGCCCATACCGCAATACCGCCTGAATGTTTTATAATATCTATTGCTTCCCGTCCTTCAAATCTTGTATTCCCGGTCTTACAGCCATCAAGATATTTTCGCATTGCATCTATATTATTATCAGCCAAGCCGCGTTTCACAAGAACATTAGCGAGATGTGTTTTAACTACACTCTTTCTTGAATAAAGCCATTCTTTCTCATCTGAAGTTAATTCAATGTTCCATTTATCTTTCAAATAATTTATTCTGGTATCAAGTTTTTGGCGTCGCAAAATTTTACCCTTATTAATTAAAGCTGTAAGTTCTGGATTTTCGATATCAATACCATAACCTAAAATATGACACTTAATTGTACCGCATAAGCAAGTAAGCTCTACTCCCGGAATAAAACCGGATTTAAATACAGCTTCCATTTCACGACAGCCTTCAATAGTATCATGGTCAGTCAGTGAAAAAGTCTCCAATCCGGCTTGTTTAATCTTTTCCGCAAGCTTTGGAATACTGTCACTACCGTCAGAATAACTGCTATGTATATGTAAATCGACTTTTGTCATATAAATTTTACACCTTTATTCTTTTCAAAATGATTGACGTATTAATTCCGCCGAAGGCAAAATTATTGGTCATAATGTATTCGCAGTCAATATTTCTGCCCTCATTGACTATATAATCGAGTTTTCCGCAATTTTCATCAATATTTTTGAGATTGAGAGTAGGAGCAAACCAGCCTTTATTCATCATCTCAACGCTTAAAATTGCCTCAATCGAACCGGCTGCGCCAAGGGTGTGGCCTGTATAGCTTTTTATTGAACTAACCGGAATTTTTGAGCCGAAAACTTCTTCTGTTGCAAGACTTTCCGCAATATCTCCGTTAACCGTTCCGGTTCCGTGTGCGTTTATATATCCGATATCTTCCGGTTTTAACCCTGCATCTTGAAGAGATTTCCTCATAACTTCCGCCATCATATCTTTATTCGGATTAGTTATGTGCGTTCCGTCTGTATTGGTTGCAAATCCTGCTATTTCAGCAAAAATCACAGCTCCTCTTGCTTTTGCTCTTTCGTATTCTTCTAAAATAACCGTCCCAGCGCCTTCTCCAATAACAAGCCCGTCGCGGTCTTTATCAAAAGGCGAGGGAGTTAGTTTCGGCGTATCATTTTTACTGCTTGTTGCATAAAGCGTGTCAAAAACTCCGACCTGTGTCGGATGAATTTCTTCTGCTCCGCCTGCTATCATAATATCCTGATACCCGTCTTTTATTGCTTCATAAGCGTAACCTATTCCCATTGAGCCGGACGTACAGGCTGTTGAAGTCGCAATCAGTCTCCCGTGGGTTTTGAAATACAGAGAGATATTCACTGCTGCTGTCTGCGGCATCATTTTAATATATGAGCCGGAATTTAAGAGCTTAACTTTTTTATCAATGCACATTGAATAAAAATCCAGAACAGCATCAAGAGACCCTGTCGAAGAGCCGTAGCTTACTCCTGCCTGTGAAACGCATTCATCTCCCAAAAGTCCTGCTTCTTTAAGAGCCTGCTCTGCAGTAGCTACCGCCATAACCGACACTTTACCCATTGTGCGCATTACTTTTCTTGTAAAATGTTCGGGAATTTCAAATCCGCTCACAAAAGCGCCTAAATTTGTATTTAATCTCTCGTATTCATCAAGTTTTTCCCAGTGCTGAACACAGTTTTCATATTTCTTTAATCTTCCAAACGCGCTCTCTAATGTAGAACCCAGAGGAGAGGCTATTCCCATGCCTGTAATCACAACGCGTCTCTTCACAGATAGAGCCCTCCATTTACTGCAATTACCTGTCCTGTAATATAGCCGGCATCTTTTGAAAGAAGATAATTAACAAGGCTTGCAACTTCTCTTCCTGTCCCCATACGCTTCATTGGAACAGCTTTTACGGCCTCTTCCGGAATATTTTCTGTCATATCTGTTTCAATAAGTCCGGGCGCTATGCAGTTTACGGTAATCTTTCTTTTTGCAGCTTCCAGACTCAAAGCCTTGACTGCTCCTATAAGACCGGCTTTTGAGGCGCTGTAATTAACCTGTCCCCTGTTGCCGCACTGGCCGGATATGGAAGACATTACAATAATCCTTCCCGTCCTTTGCTGAATTAAAGGCATAATAAGAGGTCTTAAGACATTATAAAATCCGCCGAGATTTATATTAATAACATCATCCCATTCATCATCTTCCATTGCCGGAAACGGGTTGTCTTTTGCAATTCCGGCATTCAAGATTATACCATAATACATTCCGTATTTTTCTATATCTTCAAGCAGAACTTTTTTTGTTTCATCTCTATCTGAAATATCAAACGCCAAAACCCTTACATTTACCCCTTTTTGACTAATCTCATCCCGCAGTTGGTTTAGTCTCTCTTTGTTTTTAGAACAGTGCAGAATAATATTATATCCCATATCTGCAAGATATAAGGCTGTTTCTCTCCCGATACCGCGGCTTGAGCCTGTTATTAAAACATCATTCACCTTTCAGTAACTCCTCTATATTCCCGCCCTGATAGGCGTTTACAGTTGCGCTTGCTATTTCATTACCATTATCATATATTAAACAGTCAAAAGCAACAATTTCATTATCAGTAAAAACTTCATGCACTTTTACCTGATATTTTTTCCCGTCCTGAAAATATTCAATCTGGTTATTATAAAGTCTTGTTCCGAGTAAAAGCCCGGGATTTGGCTCTTCGCCTCCGCTTTTAAAATATGAATAACAGGCAATAGTCTGTGCCATAAATTCAATTCCGCAAAGTGAATTAATTCCTTTTCCTTTCTCATAAAATATTTTCTCCGGATAAACACTGAATTCTGATGTAAGTGTATGTTCATCAAGATTAATATCAAGAATGTCATCAAGAAGTATCATAGGCGCTTTATGCGGTAAAATTTTGGTTAAATCATACATATCCGGCTGTTTCTTCCTTTTAAATATATTGCACAGTTTGTTCCGCCAAACCCGAAAGAGGTGCAAAGGCAGGAATTAATTATTTTCTCGCTTCCGCCATGGAGATTAATCAATGGAATTGCATCATCGTACTCGCCGTCATATATATGCGGAAAAACTTTGTTAGTCTTGCTGTCCAGGAGTTTACAGCAAAGCGCTGTTTCAATACTGGCTGCAGCACCTAAGCAATGTCCCGTGAGCGGTTTTGTAGAGCTTGCCGGAGTTATATTTCCAACTGTATTATAAACAGCACGTCCTTCCATCAAATCATTTGCAATTGTACCTGTTCCATGGAGATTGATATAATCAGCTTTCTCATCCCCGAGAGCCTCTCTTATTGCTCTTCCTGCTTCAACTCCTTCCGGATCCGGAGTGGTTGCATGGTAACAATCGGTTGTCTCGCCTAATCCTGCAATTTCAATTCCCTCACCGTCTAAGCTTACAATAAAAGCGCCAGCACCTTCTCCGATATTAATCCCGGAACGGTTTTTGCTAAACGGATTAGAAGGCTTGGGGGATAATACTTCAAGCGAGTCAAATCCGTATATAGGAAATTTTGTAAGCGCATCAGTCCCGACTATAAGCACCCGTTCCGCATACTCTGACTGCAGTAAATCTCTTGCAATTAAAAACGCTTTTATGCCGGATGAACAGGCTGTTGAAACTGTTGTATAATAATTTTTAAGATTAAAATGCTTGAATATAAATTCCGCCGGATTTCCTATCTGTGCATGCTTATAGTTTCTGCCCGTTTCATATTCTTCAACTCCGGTATTTGTTGTAGCGCAGACGACTGCAAGTGATTTTTTATCATATTTATCAATCTCCAGCGGCTCAATACAGGCCAGAGCAAGTCTGTTGCAGCGGGTGTTGTAATCCCCGTTAAAAATTTTCGGAAGCGGAGAGGTGACTTTTCCCAGCCGGACTGTTTTTCCGGTAATATAATCCTCTGAGAGCTCAAAACAATCCGAAACGCCTTCCATTGCGTTTTTATAGACTTCTTCTATTCCAGACCCCAGATTACATATTGCATTATAGTTTGTAATTTTCATATTCTCAATGTTATTGTATAATCTTAGCATGAAAAAGACAATTTTTTATATAAGCGATTTTTATTGTGCAGACTCTCCGGAGGATATTGATGTTAGTGATATTCCTCCGCTTTTGAGACGGAAATTAAGCCCTGTAGATAAGGCTTGTTTATCTGCCTGCAATAAAATTTTCAGAGACGATATAGAAGAATTTGTTTTTTCATCTGCGTACGGAGAAATTACAAGACTGGATAGCATAATCTCGCAGTATAAGGAGTTTAACGAGGTCTCTCCGGCGCAGTTTTCGGGTTCGGTGCATAATTATCCTGCCGGTTTTTTTACTTTGTATAAAAAATTAAATATTCCGTATTATGCTGCTGCTTCCGGTGAAAATTCAGTATCTGCAGGGCTTATAAAAGCTGTACTTTCAAAGAGAAATAACGTGCTTTTTTGTTATGCAGATGATTTAGCTGCGGCATGTATTATTAATAAAAACCAGGGAAAAATTAAATGTACGTTTAGTCATCAGTCAGAAAATAACAATGACGAATTCAGGAGTTTTTCTGATTTTCTTAAAGGGAAAACAAAAACTTTTAAAACACTGTTCGGGAGCTTTGAAAGGATTGAAGAATGAAATATTTCCGCTCGTTTCTTGCTGTAATATGTTTCGGAATTTTCGGCGCCGGCTCAATTCTCGTTAATTTTCTATTGTTCCCATTTATTCAAAACAATAAAGAATTATGTTCGGATGTTATCAGGTATTTATGGAAATTCTTTATCCGGCTTTTAATCTTATTAAGACTAATAAGGCTTGATATTAAAAGGCTTGAAAAAATAGAAAATAAGATTATTGCAGCAACCCACCCGAGCTTTATTGATATTTTAATCCTGATGTCTCTGCTTCCGAGAAGCACTTGTTTTGTAAAAAAAGAACTCGCGTCTAACCCGATACTTAAAAATATTATAAGCAGTATTTTTGTTCCAAATGATATTGATATCGAAGATTTGGAAGAAAAGTCTAAAAGAATTCTGGATAGGGGTTTTAATCTTATCATTTTCCCGACCGGTATAAGACATAGAAAAGATGAACATTTAAAAATTAAAAAAGGAGCAGCGCTTGCAGCTCTAAGTTCAGGAAAAAACATCGTACCGGTAAGAATTTCTACAGATGAAGATTTCCTATTTATTAATCAGCCATTTTATGCTGTCGGGGAAAAAACTGTTACATTTGAGATTGAAATGTGCGATGAAATTAAGATAGATGATTTTAAATCCGAAAGCGAAATTGTAACAAAAAAGCGGATTAGTCAACAAATTGAAAAATCTTTGTATGGTTTATGATATAATATTGGTATGAGTATAAAAACTGAATTGAAAACGCTTATTATACAAGCATTAGAGCTGGAAGGAATTTCAGCCGATGATATTAAAGATGACGAACCGTTATTCGGTGACGGTCTGGGGCTTGATTCTATTGATGCGCTGGAACTCGGGATGGCGATTAAGAGAAAGTATAACATTACTATGGGCTCTAATAAAGAAGAAAACAAAAAATATTTTTATTCAATCGATACACTAAGCGAATATGTAAAGGACAAACTCAATGGGAACTAAGTATTCTAAAGAAGAGATTTTTGAAGAATTAAAAAATATTCTTATTGAGGAATTAGAAATCAATGAGGAAGATATAACTCTGGAGGCAAATCTATTTGAGGATTTAGACCTTGATAGTATTGATACTGTTGATATTGCAGTCCGCATGCAAAAGTTTACAGACAAAAAACTTCCCCCGAATGAGTTTAAAAAAATCAGAACGGTCGGCGATATTATAAATGCTGTATATATGCTTCTTCAAGAGTAAATACATTAAATAAGTGAGCTTGGAATAGGGTTTTATATTAATAAATTTTGCTATCGTTCTTAAGAATTTGTATGTTCAACTTTGAGCACCTATTTCTGCTAATTTTTCCCGCAAGGACAAAGATTATCACCGTGGTTGGTCGGTTGAACATACTTGCCCATCATTAACTTAATATTATATTATTTTAAAGAACAGCTCTTTTAAAATTCACTTTATAATTTTTTATTTGCCACTACGTGTTGCCCCCTCACCGCATCCGTAGTTTTCGGCACGGCCTCAAACACGGCTGCTCCTCTCCCGCAGGGCGAGGAATTTTGTAAGCCTTGATTTATTTTAAGTGTTTCAATAACAAAAGGTACGCTATCCTCGCCCTACGGGCGAGGATAGAATTTCAATACGAAACGTCAGTTGAGTATTAGAAATTCTTGGTGAGGGGGCAGCCTGTAGGGGCAAATAAAGATTGTAAAGCAAGTTTCAATAGGGTAATTATAAGTTAATATTAGGCAAATATGCCCAATCGACAAAACCTGCTGATATCAAATTTATATTCATGAATAACTAGTTTATTTTACGTATTGGTGCGGTAGTGACCGCACCCTACGAAACTGAAAAAGTCGGCCGTAACGACCCCTGTCCCTGCGGCAGCGGAAAGAAATTCAAAAACTGCTGCGGAAAGGTGTAGAAAAAGAAAATACTATATTAAATATATTAAATATGGGTTGGATATAAATATCCAACCCATACTAAATTTTGGAATATTATTTACCCTTTTGGAATTGTTATTGTTGCGCCAGGATCATATCTACCATTTTCTAGCATAATTTTATATGTTTGACCATTATACTGTATGGTAGGTTGAGAGTCGTTAGATATTTTATTCTTTAATCTTTGATATATAGGATTATCTGCTACATCATCCTCATTGGCAATACAATATCTATCATCAAACAACAATTCAAATCTTTGAGTATCCGGATTCCACATATAGTGTAATTGTTGGTCATAATTACTACAAGAACCGGAAGCAGAACTAAACACTTCTGCATATACACCAGGAACTATAGTTGTTCTAAGGTTATGAATATATCCGTCACTTCGTATTACCGGTATACCATTAACCTCAGGGCCGGTACTACAATATAGGGAAGAACCCGGAAGAATACCACCTTCTCCGCCCTCATCTTCTCCGCCCTCACCTTCTCCATCATCATTGGCAGTACAATTAATACCATCTGCAGTAATTTCCATGGTTTCATCTGCATTGCAAGGAGTACCCTGCTCTCCATTACACTTGCTGTAAAGGAACACTTTATCTCTGGCTGCCAGACTGGCAGTAATAACATTATCTTCATTAAAGGCATCTTCTTCTAAGTCTTTTCTAACAAGAGACTTACGGCCGGAAATATATAACCTGCCCATTGGGTCAGCCGGTACTACTTTACCGTCTGCGCTTACTAAAAACTTAAAGATATCAGGCTGGGTGCAGTTTTCTTCATCAAAAATACAGCTTCTATCTCTTCCGTCTGTGTTGTTATTAGTCGGGTCAATATCTACATAGATATCGTTCTGAAATCTTGCTTCAAAATTATTGGTATAAGTAGCAATCTGCGGTACAATCCTCCAACGCATGCCGTTTTTAGTTACAAAAGACTCATTAGCAAATCCATCGGTATAATCAGCCGCATTAAACGCATAAGTAGTGTTAGAACAACCAATATCATCCTCTGCGACACCTAAACTTAGCGCCATTAAACTGCAAAGTTTTCTATCTCCTTGATATATAGCATTATTATACCTCTCATCTAACGGTCTTGAAGTATTAAGCAGCGGATACTGGCTGCAATTAACGTTATCTTCCACATTAGGATCGTTACAAACCGGATATAGTCTAGAATTAGCAGCTAAGCTTTTTACAGTTTGGCTAATAGTATCATATACTTGTAAATAAGCCGTTTTGTTCTTATCCGGTTTCACATTGCTGATAGCCGGAACAATAAGAGCGGCAATAACGCCAATAATGCCTAACGTAATTAAGACTTCTGCTAAAGTAAACGCTTTTTTCATAAAACCCTCTTTTGTTACATTGAATGTAACATAATACCTATTGTGTTACATTATATTTATAATATCATAATTTATTACATTTTGGCAATCCAAATTTCTATTTTATTTCAAAAAAATATAAATATACTTTAGCCCAACAAAACAGATGCTCCTCGCCCGTAGGGCGAGGAATTTTGTAAGCCTTGATTTATTTTAAGTGTTTCAATAACAAAAAGTACGCTATCCTCGCCCTGCGGGAGAGGAGCAGCCGTGTTTGAGGCGAGAGCCGAAAACTACGGATGCGGTGAGGGGGTAAGTTTATTCTGTAGGGAAAAGTAAAAACCGAAAAGATATAAATTCTCAAACTCATCGTCATTCTGAGGGCGAAAATTGTTTTTTAGTGAGCCCGAAGAATCTCGTTGACTTGATGCTTTTTTGCCCCCTCACCAAGAATTTCTAATACTCAACTGGCGTTTCGTATTGAAATTCTATCCTCGCCCGTAGGGCGAGGATAGCGTACTTTTTGTTATTGAAACACTTAAAATAAATCAAGGCATGCAACACTCCTTCCCCTGCGGGAGCGGATTTGCGGACGGACTCTCAGATTTACCCCTCCCATTTACCCCTCCGTCCACAAATCCGCTCCCTCAAGGGAAGGAATGCTACATGCTTGGCGCTCCCCCTCCCTTTTGAGGGAGGGCTGGGGGTGGGTGCTGATTAAGATTTATGAGTTTAGAGAAAATAAATTCTAATATATGCTTATAAAATTCGTACGGTTGATTTTGATCTCTTATTTCTTCTAATTTCTCCCTAACGGGAAAGCACCCATCCTAACCTTGTCTTGGATTTGCTCCACGCTCACAGAGCTTCACCTTTAAGCCTCACGGCTTAGCCGGTTCAGTCTGTTCGCTATCCGGACTTACGTCCGTCCGCAAATCCGCTCCCTCACTAGGGAAGGAACGCTATACACTTGGCGCTCCCCCTCCCTTATGAGGGAGGGCTGGGGTGGGTGCTGACCCGTTAGGGGTTTTGTCAGCTGTGCATACCTTCTTGACAATAACAACAAATGACGATATACTTGGAAGCCTATCCGCCGGTTGGTTGAAATTTTCTCCGGAGAGCAAGTTTTTACTTTACACTTATTAATAATTTGAAAAGATTTTTTGGTTAGGTTATTATTAATATTGAATAATTGTGCGCGGGGAGTACATGGAAAATAATTATTTTTCACTACTGGCTAATGATGTAAAAAAATTATGGAGCGGTTTAGACGGCAACCAGAA
>CALVEE010000032.1 GCA_944326495.1 Candidatus Gastranaerophilales bacterium
TCCCGATATTATTCAGAGCTAAAAAAGCTGTCGTAGTTGGTGATGATAAGCAATTACCGCATCTTTCTTTCTTAGAAAAAGCCAAAGAACAATCGTTTATGTCACAATACGGAATTAATGACAGGTATCAGTTAATGTGGCGTTTCAGAACAAATTCAATGTTCGATTTAGCGAATTATTATTCAATGCACCCCGTTCTTTTAGATGAACACTTTAGGAGTCTGCCTCCAATAATTAATTTCTCAAACAAAGAATTCTACGGCGGAAGAATTAAGGTTATGAGAAGGAACGACAATACAAAAAAAGTTCTTGAAACCGTAGTTGTGCCGGATGGCAAAGTCGACTTTGACGCAACAAGAAATTTACCGGAGATTGAAGCTTTAGTAAAAAGATTGTATGAAATAGTTGTTGAAGATGAGAGAAAAAATCCGGAAACTCCCGTGAGTATCGGTATAATTTCGCCGTTCAGAGCGCAGGTTGAGCAGTTAAAAATCTCTGTTGCAAAGGTGCTCTCTGAACACATGATGGAGAAACACCAGATAGAAATCGGTACAGCGCATACTTTTCAGGGGGATGAAAGAGATATAATCCTTACTTCCTGGGCTTATGCAAACAACAGCTTCCCTCAGAGCCTTATATTCCTGCAAAAGCCGAATTTGTTTAATGTCGCAATCACAAGAGCGCGTTATCAGGTGATTAATTTTATCTCCAAAAATCCGAGAGAACTTCCGGAAGGGCTCTTGAGAAGCTATTTAGGCTATGTAGAAGAGTACGAAAACAGGTATGCTTTAGTTAATTCAGATGATTTTGACGAGAATATTTATAAAAACGCATTTGAAAAAGAGGTTGCGGATGCCTTTAGAGAAATCGGGCATCAGGTAACCTGCGGAGTGGAAATTGCCGGCTTAAGCGTTGATTTGCTTGTGGATAACAAGTTTGTAATCGAAATTGACGGAGTTGAAGATAAAACTCCATCAAAAGTTTCAAACATGAAAAAACAGGCAATAATTGAACGCTCGGGCTTAAAGGTCTCAAGGATTTCAAAACGCGAATGGCTGTATTCACCAAAAGCCTGCATTGACAGAATAATAAATAGTAACATATAAGGAGGTTCATATATGAAAAAATGGTTTATACTTTGTACGCTGTTTTTAGCCGTTTCTGTTATTCAATGTTATGCTGCAATACCGGTAGCTTATCGAATTCATAATACGAAAGGTGAACGTGTCGGAACTTGCAGGCATGATACTAAAAAGCCGGTATATTATTTATATGATATGAATAATCAGCTGGTTAAAAATCCTGCAAAATTCATGAACCAGCCTGCAAACGAATGCTATTTATTTGATGTAGACGGAATAGCTATCGGCAAATGTACTGCTACCAGAGTAATTTTATGGGGCAGATAAATTCATGTTATAACAAATTTAGGCGACTTTTAGAGTTAAGCCCAATTCTTTGAGGATTTTTGCTAATGTTGTAATTTTGGGTTCTTTTTTTCCATTTATGATATTGTATAAACTTGTTCTGCTTAAATCGATTTTTTCAGCAAAACCTTGCATAGAATCCTTTGATTTTATAACAAGTTCTAAGGCTCGATAAAATACATTAAAGTTTCCGTCTTCAATATATTGTTCAAAAGCATAACTCAAGTATTCTTTTAAATCTTCTTGAGTGTTAAATACTTGAACAAAAGCATCGTCCATGGATATTGAATTTTTATAATTAGTCATTGTTTTGTCTCCATATTGTTAAATATTCTTTAGCTTTTAAAATATCATTACTTTGTAATTTTTTATCTCCGGCATTTAAAAGCAAAACTACTGTGTTATTTATTTCTGTATAATAAATCCTGTATCCGCTACCAAAATTAAAACGCAATTCAGATAATTCATTATCTATCTTTTTTGTATCTCCGAAATTATCATCTTGTTCAATTCTGGTCAACCGGTCTTGAATTCTTGATCTAAAAGGTTTATCAAGGGTTTTTAACCATTCAACAACAGGAACTCTATTGTTTGTGTGTCGGTAAAACAAAACTTCTTTCATAATTATATTGTAAACTAAAGTTTACACAGAATCAAGTTTACTTTTTAGGGACATATATAGTAGCAAATTTCGCTAAATAGGTAAAAGACGTATGACAACTTGGTTTTAGCCTATTTTACACAATTTCGGGTGGTCGGTGGGGCATACTTGCCAACAATAGCTTATAATTATATTATTTAAACAAACTGCTCTTTTAAAATTCACTTCATTTATAATCTTTTATCTGCCCCTACGGGCAGCCTCCTTACCGCATCCGTAGTTTTTGGCACTCGCCTCAAACACGGCCGCACCTCTCCCGCAAGGAGAGGAAAACGTATTTTTTGTTTTTTATTTGAACACTTATTATAACTTAATAGATAGTAGTAAGGTGCGCAAGTGACCGCACTCTGCCTAAAAATCTTTGTTGTGCAAGTATGCCGGTATTTTACTATATTTAGCGCAATATGGCTCCGATTTCTGTTTAGATATATTACAAAATTTGAAAATTTTCTTAAGTTTTGTTACAATTCTTAATAAAAGACATCAAAAAAGGCAATTTTTTTATAGTTAAATACTTTATATATACATAAGAGATAATTAACTATAAAGAGAGGCTTAAGAAAATGACAACAGAACAGAGAAAAAGATTCACAGTTATTACTAATCAAGAACTTGTACATAAAGAGGAAGAAAAGCATGTGTCTTATCAAACAAACCCGTTGAGAGAAAAATTTATGAAGTTTGTTAATAATGAGGCCGGTAAAAAGTTTAGTGTCGACGACTTATTAAAGTGGTAGACCGTTCAAGCGGAAAAAGGAAAGAGGAAATTGGTTTAAATGTACCAGATTAAAAACAGGATTTACCCCGCGTTTGATAAAACTCAAAAAAGCGGGGTTTGTAATTATTTAAGAGCGTTAGTGAAGCAGAATTCGGGGTTATCCTCGCAAGAGATTTTGGATAAGTTTCTTGAGGATGAGAGGTATTATTTGGAGCTTAATGCTTCAAGATTTCCGTTTCTGGCAGAATTTATTGAGGACGAGGAATTTTTAAGGGATACAGAGGATTATATAAAAGAATGTATCAAGTATTATGAGTATAAAGAAAAACAGCGTCCTATAATTGAGGCTAACAAAGAATTTGAGAAGAAAAAAAGGAAATTTCTGCAGGAAGTCAAGATGTCCAGAGAAAAACCTACAAAAAAACAGCTTTACTATTACGATAGATTGTGTAAAAAATATTCTATAGAGAAAAAGAATGTAGAAGAGTTATCTAAGCTGGATTTGAGAAACGAAATAGAGAGAATATTAAATGAACATTCAGATGATTACAAAATTATTGACTGATGCGGGAATTGAGGAGAATGAAGCTAAAATAGAGGTAAAGATGCTGCTTGAGCATTTCTGTCATTATACGGAGCTTGACAGGTGCAAGGGGGTAGAGCTTAGTGATAATCAGCTTGATATATTAAGGCAGAAAGCTGAATTGAGGATAGAGACACGCCTTCCGGTTCAATATATTATTGGTGAAGCTTATTTTATGGGAGAGTGGTTTAAGGTTACGCCGGATGTTTTAATCCCACGCGATGAAACTGAAATTCTTGTTAGAAAAGCTATTGGGATAGTTAAAGAGGAAAGGGCAAAAAATGTTCTTGATATAGGAACAGGAAGCGGATGCATTGCCTGCACTATTGCTAAAAATACTGAGGCAGTGGTTCTTGGTGTTGATATCTCTTCTGATGCTTTGAGAATTGCACTGGATAACGTAACGAGGCTGGGTATAAATAATAGGGCTGTTTTTAGAAAATCGGATTTGTTTTCAAAGGTTAGGGAGGGTGAAAAGTTTGATATGATAATTTCTAATCCGCCTTATATTCCATCAGGAACGGAATTGCAGCTTGAAGTCCGGCATGAACCTCCGGAGGCGCTTTTTGCAGAAGAAAACGGGCTTGAATATTACAGGAAAATTACAGAGCAAGCGCCTGAATTTTTAAATAATGAGGGCTGGCTTATGTTTGAACTCGGGCTTGGCGAAGCCGGAGCTGTAAAGCAATTTATGGAACAAAAGTTTAAAAATATAGAAATAATTAAAGACTTAGCTGGAATTGACAGGGTTATTTACGGGCAAATTATTTAGCGTCCTTAATTTTGCCGTTATATTTTTCGTAAAATTCCCTCGCATCAAGTTTCAGAATGTTTTTATAAACCCCGTAGAAAGTAAGCCTTTCACAAATCTTTGGATTAAGGTTTTCGTCTCTATATTGCATAAGTCTGGCTTTCATTTCTTTATAAAAATCAGCTCTTAAATCTTCATCCGCCATAAAGAAAAGATGTGCATACTGCTTGTATTTATACTGAAATATGGCATATTTATAGGCTTCATAATTATTGGTTATTTTTAATAAATATTCAATTTTATCTATAATGCCAAATATGTCAAAGACTTTTGACGATAGATTTTGGGTTACAGAGTTATTATTCGTGCTTCTGTAATAATATAACGGATCCGGATTAACCATAATCGACTTTGCAAAAATCATTGTGAGAAAGAAAAAATATTGGTCTTCAAATATTGTATCAACCGGAAAAAGCTTGCCGTCGGGAGTCTTTTTGATTAATGATTTTAAAAATTCTGTCCTGTATATTTTGTTTACCGCAGAAATATTTCCATGAAACGGGTTTACATTATCATTAAATGTGTGTATGGTATTATCATCCTTATGACGCTGCCATTCGTTTAGAGAAAAGAAATATCTCGGATAAACATCTCGAGTCTGCTTGTTGTATTCAGAAGCATTAAAGACATATATATCAGGCTTTTCATTAAGATTAATAAATTTTTGATATAAACTCAAAGAAACCCTGTCATCAGAATCAATAAAAGATAAATATTTCCCTCTTGCAATATTTATTCCTGCATTTCTAGCCCTTCCGGCACCTTGATTGGTTTGATTTAAGATAACAAAACGGGTGTCTTTTTCCCTGTATTGTTTCAGGATTTCATATGAGCTGTCAGTTGAGCCGTCATTTATACATATGAATTCAAGATTAGAGTAAGTTTGATAAATCAAGGACTCGAGACACTCATCTAAAAACATTTCAGAATTATATACCGGAATTATTACCGAAATAAGCGGATTATCTGCCATTTTTCACCCTGCTTTCAAATCTTTTAAACGTATTATAATCCTTATTCAAAATTTCCTGATACGCATAATATACGTTCTTTTTCTTAAGGAGTTCCGTATCATACTCTGAAAAATCTATACCCCCGAATGTTTCTTGTATCTTATCAAACATTTTTCGTTTAACACCACCTTTAGTTTCAAGAGTTCTTATTAGGACACTTTCCATTTGGCTTACTAATAACACAGTTTTATACTTTTCAAGTTTTCCGGACTCTTCAAAAACTTTTTTAGTAATTTTATTGATTTTAAATAAATCTAAAAAGTTTTTTCCTGCACTTGATATAATTGAGTTTTGTGTTTTCCTGTAAAAATACAGCGGCTCAAAATCATAAGAAATCCGCTTAGCATTCAAATAGCATTGAGCAAAGAACGGGATATCTTCAAATATTAAACTTTCCGGAAAAGTAAAATCCTGAATAAATTCTTTTCTATACATTTTTGCCTGGGCACTGTAGATGAATTTGAGATAGAATTCTGCGCCGAGTTCTGACTCATTAAAAACCGGCTCTGTTATATATTTCTTAAATTCTCTTATATTAGGAAGCTCCCAATAAAAACCCTTATCCGGCCAAAATTGGTAGACATAAGAATACATATAATCGCTGTTGTTTTCACATATATTGTTATACATTCTCTCCAAGGCAATTGGCGAGAGTAAATCATCCGAATCAACAAAAGTGATACATTCTCCCTTTGCATATTTCATTCCCGTGTTTCTTGCCGCAGAAAGTCCTTGATTTTTTTGAGAATATATTTTTATTCTGCTATCGAGTTTTGCATATTGTCTTAGAATATTGATACAATTATCCGGCGAGCCGTCATTAACACAAATAACTTCAAAATCTTCAAAAGTCTGGTTTATTATACTATCAAGACAAATGTCCAGAGTTCTCTCTGTCTTATAAACCGGAACTATAACAGAAACTTTAGCCATATTATTATTTTATCTGAATTCACTTATTTGTTATGTAAATTATTGTAAACTTTTTCTTATCTATGAGCAAAAAAAAATTTTAGGTGCTTTCTTATATTAGAAGAAGAAGGTCCAAGATGAATTTTAAAATATCAACAACCAATTTTAATAATATTCCGAAACTATCATTTAGAGCTAATGATAATATGTTATCAAATCCGGACGCGGAAAATACTCTGGAAAAAACACCGAAAACAGATGTATTTGAAATGTCTGTCGGATATGTGAATGATACTCACGGTCAGACGAATAATATGATGAGAATTTTATCCGGCATTAAAGGAGACTTAAAATTATCAGCCGGCGATAATGATATCGGCGACGAAAAGAACGATAAAATCCATCTCGCAACTACCAAGTTTTTAAACATTGCAGATATAAAGGCATCTGCTCTTGGCAACCACGAAATTGATATGTCACAGAAAGATTGTATTGAAGCCATTAAGCGAATGAATGGCGAGATGCTTGCTGTAAATTTTGAGCAGATACCGCTTTCAGAGCAGAATGAAGATGATATAAAAAAATTTGGAAGAGCTGATCTAAAAAGCTGGTTAAAGAAATCTGCTATTGTTGATGTTAAAGGCGAAAAAATCGGGCTTATCGGGGCTTCTCCAATGGATATGATGGGCAGATTAACTCATCCTAATTATTATACAGACTGTTCAGTAGATGATTTAGATGACACAATTGAACTTATACAAGAAGAAATTGATGAATTAAAAGAACAGGGAGTAAATAAGATTATACTACTCTCTCATATGGGGCATAAAAGAGATATTAAAGTAGCTCAAGCTGTCGATGGAATTGATGTAATAGTGGGCGGTCATACGCATGAGCTTCTTAAGGACATTAAAGAAGGCGAAAATCTTATCTATTCTAAATCTGGAGAACCTGTTATTATTACGGAAGCCGGACGCGACGGAAACTATTTCGGAAAACTTAACCTGACATTTGATAAAGACGGAGTTATTACAAAAGCGCAGAACAACCTTGGTAATACCGGATTATTTTATAAAAATATGATTAATCAGTATGTGTTTGATAATATTTTAGGAGTTCCGGAAAGGGTCGGGTATGTAAAACAGGCTCCGCCGCCGCCTGAAAATCTGGCAGAAGAAAATCCGCATGCTAATTTTGTATGCGATATTATGCGTGAAAAAACTAATTCAGATATTGCTCTCTGGCATCATAGCGGTGTGAGAAACTTTTTCCACGAAGGAGAAATTGATTCTCGCGATGTAAAAGATATGGCGCCGTTTCTGGATTATGTTGTAGTAGCTGATGTGCCGGAAGATATTATTGTAGAAGCTTTCAAAAAAGCAATCAAAGTTACGTATGATTCTCCGAACAAGAAACCCGGTTTGTTAGCCGTCTCAGGTCTGAATTATACAGTAAATCCTGATGAAGGAACTTTAACAGAGATGAATTTTATTGATAAAGACGGCAGGGAACATGAAATTGATATTGAACATCCGAGAAAAGATAAAACATACAGAGTTGTAACGGATGAGTTTTTAATGTCTGCGGGAGCTGATTATAATGTGCTTGCGCCGGAAGAATTGTATGTTGAAAAATATCCTTTTGACAAAGATGTTTTAATAAGCGATTATATAAAAGAAAAAAATGAGCCTGTTATTATTAATCACACAGGACGTATCAGATATGAGTCCGATGATGACGATTAGATAGCAAAAAAAATCTTTAGGCGTTTTAGTATTTAAAAAGCAGGAAACCATGAAAATATCACTATCCAACATTAACCCTCAAATTTTCACTTTTAGGGAGTCAAAGGCACCTAAACAGAATAATCTGGAAAAATCTCCTGAGAAAGATACATTTGAAATGTCTATAGGTTATGTAAATGATCTTCACGGGCAGACAAACAATATGACAAGAATTTTATCCGGCTTTAAAGGTGATTTAAGGGTTTCAGCAGGTGACAATAATATAGGGGATGAAAAAAATAAGGCAGTCAATCTTGCTGTTGTAAAATTTATGAATATGGCAGGGATAAAGGGTTCTGCTGTAGGTAATCATGAATTAGATACTAAGCAGAAGGATTTTGCGGATACTGCGAAGAAATTTAGCGGTAATTATTTTGCTCTGAATTTAAAACAAACAAGGATAGAGGATGAAGACGGTGAAGAGGTTGAAAAGCAGGAGAGGACACAGTTAGATAAAGTTATTAAGAAGTCTGCAATTGTTGAAATTAAAGGTGAAAAAATCGGGCTTTTAGGAACTGCGCCTGTTGATTTATCTGAAAGAATAACCCATCCTTCATATCATTCTGACTGTAGTGTAGATGATTTAGAGGATAGTATTGAAGATATCCAGGAGGAAGTTAATAAATTGCGTAAAGAGGGGGTAAATAAAATAATTCTCTTATCACATATGGGAAACGAGCGTGATAAAGCAGTTGCAGAGAATACAGACGGAATTGATGTAATAGTCGGCGGTCATACGCATGAATTAATTAAGGATATTAAAGAGGGTAAAAATCTTCTTTATTCCAAATCCGGTGAACCTGTTATTATTACAGAAGCCGGTAAGAACGGGAATTATTTCGGGAAATTAAACCTTACATTTGACAGAGATGGGGTAATCACAAAGGCGCAGAATAATCTTGGGGAGACAAGGTTATTTGCTAAAAATATGATTAATCAATATATTATAAATGAAATACTGGGTGAACCGGAAATTGTAGGGTTTATAAAGTCTGTAACGCCGCCTCCGATGACTTTGATTGAAGAAAATGCTCATGCAAACTTTATGTGTGATGCAATGAAACATGAACTCGGTGTAGATATTGCAATCTGGAACAACAGTGGTACTAGAAGCTTCTTTCAGGAAGGAATAGTTGATTCCCGTGATATTAAAGATATTGCTCCGTTTGAGGACAGAATTTCAGTAGCTGATGTTTCGGAAAAAAAGCTTGTTAATATGTTTAAGCATACAATTGAAGCCACATACAGAACACATGGCAACAAACCCGGACTTCTGGCGGTTTCCGGGCTCCATTATACAGTTAATCCCAAAGAAGGAAAACTGACAGCAATGAGTTTTGTTGATAATAACAATGTCGAACATCCTATAGATATTGATAACCCGAGAGAGGATAAATTTTATAAAGTAGCACAGGATTCTTTCATGATGTTTGAAGGTGCTGATTTTGATATTTTAGCGCCGAAGGAAGAATGTATAAATTATCCGTTTAACAAGGATTTTCTGGCATGTGAATATATAAAGCATCTCAATAGGCCGATAGAAATAAACCAAACCGGACGTATTAAGTTTGATGAATAATTTCTAATATAGCTTTGTGCAGATAATCGGGCAGGTCAGAGGCTAGAACTGAATATTCGCTTAATTCTTCTGAAGCGATTTCTCCGGCTCTGGAATGCAGATAGACGCCTAGTTTTGCAGCTTCAAACAAGCTCATTCCTCCCTGCGCTAATAGTCCTGCAATAATTCCTGCAAGCACATCACCCGAGCCGGCTTTTGCAAGGGCTGAATTGCCGTGCTGATTGATAAATAATTCGTCGTGATGACAGATTATTGTTCTATGGGTTTTTAAAACCGCAGTACTGTTGTATTTTTCAGAAAGCTTTCTTGCGCTTCCTTCCAAATCCGATAAAACTTCCTCAAGATTTACCCCTAAAAGCCTTGCAGCTTCAAGCGGATGCGGAGTGATTATAGTATTTGGTGGAAGCTTAATATTTATCCTGCTTAGAATATTTAATCCATCAGCGTCTATTACTGTCGGAATTTGAGTGTTATTTATTTTATTAATAACTTTTTTGAATAAATCTTTAGATTTTTTCTCCAATCCGAGTCCGCAGCCTATAAGAACTACAGAAAAATTGTTAATTTGTTTTACTCCCTCTTTTCTTGAAAGATAAACAGCTTCCGGCAAGAGTGCAGAAACAGAGCGTATAATATCTTTTTCGCTTGCTAAAGCTGCAAATCCGCCTCCGGTTTTTAAAACTGAAACCGTTGAGAGATAAGCTGCTCCTATATAATTTTTTGAGCCGGAAAAATTCAGAACTTTCCCAAAAGTTCCTTTGTTAGAATTTTGTTTACGCTCCGGCATTTTGTAATCTGTCATATAGTTTTCCTATGAAGTAGAATATAACATAATTTAATTAAAAACACAAAGTTTTGTAAATAAAAACAAAAAGAACGTTTTCCTCTCTCTGCGGGAGAGGAGCAGCCGTGTTTGAGGCGTGAGCCGAAAACTACGGATGCGGAGAGGGGGCAGTCCATAGGGGCAAATAAAAAATTATGAATAAAGTGAATTTTATAGCGGTTTGTTTATTTATAGGCTAGTAGGGTAGACTTAAGTCTACCCTACCGGCTAAACCGCCAGGCTTTGTTATTCAGTTATCAATTGTTTTTGCCCTTACGGGCTAGCACCCACCCCAGCCCTCCCTCACAAGGGAGGGAGTTTCTGCACCTTGCGTTCGCCGTTCCCTCCCTTGTGAGGGAGGGTTAGGGTGGGTGCTAGCTCCACGCCATAACATTTTTGCCCCATATGCTCGTCTCAAAGTGCGCCAATGTAACTCAATACATATTGTGTTACATTAGGGGTAAATATTAGGGGGCGAAATACAGAGTACAAAAGGGATAGAGACTTACGCCCTCATCAGGCCATCCGACCAGCTTCTGCAGTCTTAGTGGAAAGTATCAAGATGCGCTAAACTAGCGCGTTTTAACCCTTCTCCCCTTGTGGGAGAAGGTGGGCGGAGACCGGATGAGGGGTTATTTTTCTTAAGGACTTGAAACTCGCACTATATATGTGTTATCATAGAATATATTAAGTCTAATGTAACACAATATGTATTAAGTTACATTAGCGCACTTTGAGACAGGCCAGTAGGCCAAAAATTATCTGGTAGTCTTTAGACGGAATGCCTGTCGACCAGTCTCCTACGTGCGTAGCACCACAATATGTATTATGTTACATTAGGTAATTTATAAAACTATAAAAGGGGGCTTATTTTATGATTAAAAAAGGATTTACGTTAGCGGAAGTGTTGATTACGCTTGGTATTATAGGAGTAGTCGCTGCATTAACTGCTCCTGCACTGATGCAAAATGTGGGAACGGCTAAAATCGGGCCTACGCTTGCTAAAGTAGTTTCAACTATAGAAAACGCTAATGAACAAATTTTGCATGATGAAGATGCTACTGATTTGAGTAAAATTGCAGAAACTAGTGAAGAATATTGTGAACTGTTATCTAAATATATTAGCGGAAGTTCTTATGAAACAGAAAATTTTGACAATTCAATATTTAACCCTGCAGTTTCGTTATATGATGAGAATATTAATTATGGTCTTAATTTTCCAAGTAATAGCAGGGGATTTATGTTTTCGGACAATATTTATATAATAATGAGGTACGGTAGACAGTATTTTTACACTAAAAAAGGTTCATTTAAAGAACAATTTGCTAACATGTATGTAGATATTAATGGCCCGAAAACGAAACCTAATAAACTGGGCAAAGATATTTTTCAGTTTATTATTGATCGCAGCGGACAGGTTATCCCTGTCGGAAGTACAACACATGCTTGGTTAATGAATAATGATGAGTATAAATATACGAGTGGAAGGGATTCTGCTTGTAATGAAACTTATGTTGGTACAGGTGAAAGTTGTGCGGGGTCTATTTTTGAAAATAATTTCAAAGTTATTTATCAATAAAATATTTGTTCTCCTTTTGTTGTAATTCCAATTGAATGACATGTGCATACATGTTATAATAAGCTCGTAAAGAGAAGAAGAACTTATTTGAAAAGAAAGGAATTAACTATGGCAAAATACGTATGTAAAGTATGCGGTTATACAGCAGAAGGCGAAGCTCCTGAAAAATGTCCGGTTTGCGGGGCAGGAAAAGAAGCTTTTATCTTAATGGCAGAAGGCGAAAAAAATTATGCTGATGAACATAGAATTGGTGTAGCTAAAGATGTTGATGCTGAAATTCTTGAAGGTTTGAGAGCAAACTTTATGGGCGAATGCACAGAAGTCGGTATGTATATTGCAATGGCAAGACAGGCAGACAGAGAAGGTTATCCTGAAATTGCAGAAGCTTTCAAAAGATATGCGTTTGAAGAAGCTGACCATGCTTCAAGATTTGCAGAATTGTTAGGCGAAGTTGTTACAAATTCTACGAAGAAAAATCTTGAATTAAGAGCAGAAGCAGAATTCGGCGCTTGCAGCGGAAAGATGGAAATCGCTAAAAAGGCAAAAGCTTTAGGTCTGGATGCTGTTCATGATACAGTTCACGAAATGGCAAAAGATGAAGCCCGCCACGGACGCGGTTTTGACGGTTTGCTTGCAAGATATTTCGGAAAATAGTTTTAAAATTAAAAGGGCGGTGCGGAATTTTATTCCGCACCGACCTTTTTTTTGAGATATAATTAATTCAGTAAATAATATATTTGAAGGGATTAATTATGTTAACTGGAAACAAAATCAGAAAATTATACTTAGATTATTTTAAAGATAAGCATCAGCATACTATAGTCGAAAGTTCAAGTCTTGTGCCTGATAACCCGACTGTTTTATTAACAACTGCTGGCATGCTTCAATTTCTGCCGATATTTTTAGGAATTCAAAAATGTCCTTATGAACCTGCAAGAGCAACTTCCTGCCAGAAATGCGCAAGAGCCGGCGGGAAAGATTCGGATATAGAAAACGTCGGAAGAACACCAAGACATCATACGTTCTTTGAAATGCTCGGGAACTTTTCTTTTGGCGATTATTATAAAAAAGAAGTTATTCCGTGGGCTTGGGAATTTGTCACAGAGGTTTTGAAATTAGATAAAGACCGACTCTGGATTACTATTTTTGAAACAGATGATGAAGCTTATGATATTTGGAGAAGTATTGGTGTACCGGCTGAAAGAATAAAAAGAAAAGGTAAGAAAGATAATTTCTGGGGGCCTCCCGGTGCATCAGGCTCCTGCGGGCCTTGCTCTGAAATCCATTACGATTTAGGCGAACAGTACAAATGTTCAGATGACTGCGGAATTGATACTTGCGAATGCGATAGATGGGTTGAGATTTGGAATTTGGTGTTTACTGAACTTTATCAGGACGAAGAAGGTAATCAATCGCCTTTAGAAAAGAAAAACGTTGATACGGGTATGGGCTTAGAACGTATTACAATGGTTTGTCAGGGGGTTGCATCAACTTTTGAGACTGACCTTTTGAAGCCTATTTTGGATAAAGTTTCGGAAATGAGCGGAGTTCCTTATTCTAAAACCCCTCACCCCAACCCTCTCCCACAAGGGGCGAGGGAGCCTGGTGAAAAAACAGATATTTCTTTAAGAATAATCACTGACCATGCAAGATGTGTAACTTTCCTTATTTCAGACGGTGTAATCCCGGGAAATGAAGGCAGAAGTTATGTCTTAAGAATGATTTTAAGACGTGCTCTCCGTCATGGAAAAATTTTGGGAATGGAGTTACCGTTTCTTTATAAGCTTGTAGATAAAGTTGTTGAAATGTACGGCGAGGCGTATCCGGAGCTTATTAAGAATAAGGCAAAAGTTATTGAGGTTATTAAAAAAGAGGAAGAAAGATTTGCAAAAACTCTTGATAGAGGATATAAAATGCTTGATGAGTTTATTGCAGAAAAGAAAGATATTGACGGAGAAAGTGCGTTCAAGCTCTATGATACGTACGGCTTTCCGTTTGAATTAACAAAAGAAATCGCTTCAGAAAACGGATTAAACGTTGATGAGGAAGGATTTAAGGCTGCTATGCAGGAGCAGAAAGACCGTGCAAAAGCAGCTGCTGCTAAGATTTCTGTTACAGGCGATATTAAATATGCAAAAGTTGAGGACGAAGTCGGCTCTACTGATTTTGTCGGGTATGAAGAAGATGTATGTCAGGCTAAAATACTTGCCGCAATTGAAGGCGAAGGTTTTGTTGATGTTGTTTTAGATAAGACTCCTTTCTATGCGGAATGCGGCGGACAGGTTGGTGATAGCGGTGTAATCTTTAATGATAATTTGAAATTAGAAGTGTTAACTACATTTAAAGTTAATCATTTATTTGTTCACAGGTGTCAGATAGTAAACGGCGAAATCAATATTGGAGAAGAAGTAACCGCTCAAATAGATGCAGCACGCAGAGCAGAAATCAGAGTGCATCATACATCGGCTCACCTTCTGCAGGCTGCTTTAATAAAGGTTCTCGGTGATGAAGTTCATCAGGCCGGTTCGCAGGTAGAAGAAAACCGGATGAGATTTGATTTCACGTTCTCAAGAGCTATGACTCCTGATGAAATTCAAAAGGCAGAAGATATTATGAATGAATGGATTGCAGAAAAGCTTCCGGTTCAGACAGAAGTAATGGGAATTGAAGAAGCAAAGCTTACGGGTGCTACTGCTTTATTCGGTGAAAAATATGAAGATGAAGTCAGGGTAGTTTCAATCGGCGGACAGAAAAAATGCAGATGCGGCGGGGGAAAATGCAAAGGACACCATCACCACGAAGCGCATGATGTTGTTTCAATGGAGTTCTGTGCAGGAACTCACGCTAAAAATACCGGTGATTTAAGGCTTGTAAAAATTGTATCGGAAGGTGCTATTTCAGCCGGTACCAGAAGAATAGAGCTGGTGGTTTCAAAAGCAGCAATCGAATATTTGAATAAAAAAGCTGAAATTTCAAATATTCTTGAAGCTCGTTTTAAAGTTCATACGGATGAAGTTTTAGAGCGTATAGATAAACTTACAGAGGAAAACAAAGCATTATTAAAAGAGCTTGAGCAGACAAAGGCTGATATGGCAAGAAGTAAATTTTCAACATTTATTTCAAAAGCGCAGGAGATTGATGGCGGAAAATTATTTATCTCAAAAATTGAAAACTTTGATGCAGATGCAGTTAAGGCCGGAATTGAGATGCTTGCAAACAAACTTGGAGAATGCATAATTGTTCTGGCAAATGAAAGAATGGTTGTTGCAAAAGTAACGGAAGGTTTTGTTAAAAAAGGCGTTAATGCCGGCAAACTGGTCGGAGAAATTGCCCGCGCAACAGGTGCAAACGGAGGCGGGCGGCCGAATTTTGCACAGGGCGGAGTAAGAGACGCATCAAAACTTGATGAAATTTTAACAAAAATTGAGTCTGATTTGAAATAAACTTAAAAGCGGGATTTATATCCTGCTTTTAAATTAAAATCTCACCTTGTCTGAATATTATAGTTTTTCCCTCTTTAAATCCTGCCACTGTAGAAGCCCTTCCTTTTGCTTCACAGCCATAATCAGGGATTACTAAATCAACTTTGTCTCCTATATATTTTACAGCCTCTTCATAGCTCAAAGCCGGTGCTTCGCCGGATAGGTTTGCACTTGTAGTTGCAAGCACTCTGCCTTCTATATTTTTACAAATTTCAGCAAAAATCTTGTTGTCCGGAATTCTTACTCCGACTGTCGGAAGAGATGACGTTATATAATCAGGAGTTTTTTCAGACTTATCTAAAACAAGAGTTAAAGCTCCGGGAAAATATTTTTTGATTAATTTTTGAGCCTCTTTTTCAATCGGCTGTTTTAAGTATTCAAACAGATTATAAAATTCATCACTCATTAAAATCAGAGGCTTTTTTCCGTCTCTGTGTTTTATTTCATAAATCCTTTTAACAGCTTTCTCGCTTGTCGGAAGGCAGCCTACCCCCCAGACAGTATCGGTTACATAAGCAATTACGCCGTCATTTTTTAAGATTTCATTAATCTTATTTATATTTTCAATCATTCTTCACCTATTCTCTTTTTTATATTATAATACGATGGTAAATGTTTTTGTATAACTCTGAATTAAAGGAGAAAAAATGGTTCAGCAATTTAATACACCTCAAAAAACCAGACAGGCCGTAATTTTGTTTTTAAAAGGCTCTGCGACTCCTGTTGTAATGTATTTTGATAATCCGCAGGCAGTATATGCAGAATTAAAACAGCTTATGAAAAGCCCGACACCTGTTCTTGTAGAAAAAGAACCAATAGGGCCAATAAAGAAACTTTGTTTTGTATCAACTCAAATTGCAGGACTGGTATTGCAGGAAGAACCGTATGCATAAGGTTTTGATAGACGATATTGAACGCGAACCGGATAAGACTCTTCATGTTGATTTTGATGGTGAAATTAAAGAACTTGAAGGGTGCAGTATTCAGGCCGGAATAGATTTTAAATCTCTGGGTGGTTTTATAGAAGCAAAAGGGCACGTAGAAGGAGTAATTACTCTTGAGTGCGACAGATGTCTTAATAAATTTGATTATGATTTAGATTTTGACCTTGATGAAACTTTTGCAAAATATTCTCTTTATGATGAATACTCTCAAGAGGTGGAACTCCAGTCAGGACAGTTTATTACGGATTTGAACGGCGAAAAAGAAATAGATGTTTATGACTTATTGTATCAATCTGTAATATTACAGTTACCAAATAAAAAAGTTTGTGGTATAAATTGTAATGAGGGATTATTTGTGTCTGATGAAGAAATTCAACCTCACGATAGCAGAATGGATATTTTTAAAAATATTCAAATTGAAAAAGATAAATAACCCGATAATATAAGTAGTATTTAGAAAGGAAGTTTAAGAAAATGGCAGTACCAAAGAAAAGAACAGGGCACAGCGCTCAAGGAAAAAGAAGATCAAACTGGAAGGCAACTAAGCCTGAATTAACAACTTGCCCGAATTGCGGCGCAAAGGTTTTAACACACACAGTGTGCACAGCTTGCGGTCAGTATAAAGGCAAAGTAGTTTCAAGAAAAGCAGAAGGTTTTGTAGAAGCAGGCGAAGTAAAAGAAGCTAAGAAACCTGCTAAAAAATCAACAAAGAAAGCTTCAAAACCTGCAGCAGAAGAAACAAAGGTTGAAGAAAAGGTAGAAGAAACTGTTGTTGCAGAAGAAGCAAAAGCTGAAGAAGTAAAAGAAGAAAAGACAGAAACTCCTGAAGCTTAGTTTTTAAGAATAGAAAAGATAAAGGGAAGAGTTAAATGACAAGAATAGCAATAGATGCAATGGGTGGTGATCACGCTCCGTTTGAGATAATTGCAGGTGCAGTTTGGGCTGCGGCAGAGTATGGTGTAGCACTGGAATTGGTCGGCAAGCAGGATAGAATAGAACACTGTCTTGAAGTTATTCAACAGGAAGGTTTTTTATCTGATTGCGGCAAAGCCGGCAGACGCAGACGAGTGAGAGTTGACGTTAAGTCTCTTGACATCAAGATTACTCACGCATCAGAAATTATTGAAATGGGCGAAGCTCCCGGCCAGGCTATTCGTAAGAAGAAAAACTCTTCAATAGTATTGACGGTAAATTCAGTTGCAACAGGAAGCTCAGATGCTCTTGTTGCAGCGGGTTCTACCGGTGCGGCAATGGCTTCAAGCTTGTTCGGTTTAGGCAGAATCCCCGGTATCGACAGACCGGCTATTGCAGTTACTCTTCCGACAATGAAAAAACCTATCGTTATTATAGATGCCGGTGCTAACAGCAATTGTACTCCGCAAATGCTTAGACAATTTGCTATTATGGGTATGACATTCTCTAAAAATGTTCTTGGAGTTGAAAAACCGAGAGTCGGTGTTTTGAATATCGGCGAAGAAGCCGGTAAAGGCAACGAACTTGCTCAAAATACTTATAATCTTCTTGAGGAAGAAAAAGAAAAATTTAATTTTATGGGCAATGTTGAAGGCAGAGAATTATTCTTGAATTTATGTGACGTTGTGGTTTGCGACGGTTTTGTCGGCAACGTTGCATTGAAGATTACTGAAGGCACTTCTTCAATGTTGTTCAGAATGATAAAAAGCGAATTTAAGTCAGATTTTCTCGGCATGATTATAGGGCTTCTTGCGAAACCTTTCATGAAGAGAATTTATGAAAAGATTAACTATGAAGAATTCGGAGGCGCCTTGCTTCTCGGCGTAAAAGGCATTACCGTTATTTCTCACGGAAGAAGCAGAGCTTATGCTATTAAAAATGCTGTAAGAGTTGCAAAAGAAGCTGTTGAAACAGGTGTTAACAGTAAGATTTCCGAATCAATTGACGGGCAAAAATAAGTCTGGAATTCAATTTTTAAAACGACAGCAAGTATAGAGAAAATCTATTTTGCCGTTTTTTAGTTAGAAAAGTTTGTGAAAACTCGTATCGTAAAAAATATTTAATATCCTCTTTTCTTTGCCCCTGTTTGTTTTATAATAAAATTATTGGAATTTAAATAGCTTTATTTTTTGATTAATAAGGAGGTCAAATGGGCAAAATTGAAATTACACACGAGATTGAAGAAAAATGTTGTGTACACCGCGGTGTAAAGGGAGTTCCGGCTCCGATTCCGCAAGAAGGTGAATGGACAAAATGTAAAGAAATTAAAGACATTTCAGGCTTAACTCACGGATGCGGATGCTGCGCACCTCAGCAAGGTACTTGCAAACTTACTTTGAATGTTAAAG
>CALVEE010000033.1 GCA_944326495.1 Candidatus Gastranaerophilales bacterium
TAAATACTTTATATATATGTAAGAGATATTTAATAGAGAGAGTGAATAAAATGTTACAAACATACGATGCAATCGAAAGAAATAAAAAACCGGCAGGCAGCTTAGAAATCCCTGAAAACTTCCACACGTACTACTTGAATAAACGAGACAGACAAATGAGATTTAACAACGGCGGCGACCCGATTTATGCTATTTTCGATAAAATCGACAACAGACCTCTTTCTAAAATCGCAAGAGATTTCGTAAGAGAACTAAGAGATGACTCTATCAGATTTATTTCAACATTAGTTAAGTAAAAATTATAAACTTAGACATTAACAGCCACAGGGTGTTCTATTACTGTTCTGACATAGTTGTAATAATCGTTTTTATACCCGTATTTTTCTATTTTTGAGAGAAGTTCCTCTTTTGTAATAAATCCCTGATTAAACGCAATTTCTTCTAAGCATGCGATTTTAACCCCTTTATTAAGCTCCATAGTTTGAACAAACAAACTTGCCTGCAGCATGGAATCATGCGTTCCCGTATCAAGCCAGGCAAATCCGCGTCCTAAGATTTCAACGTTTAATTCACCTAATTCAAGATAGATTTTATTCAAATCAGTGATTTCCAGCTCTCCTCTGGCGGAGGGCTTGAGCTGCTTTGCAAATTCACAAACCCGGTTATCGTAAAAATAAAGGCCTGTTACTGCATAATTAGATTTTGGATTAATTGGTTTTTCTTCCAGAGAAATTGCCTTATTATTTTTATCAAACTCAACAACTCCGAATCTTTCTGGATCTTTCACCGTATAGCCGAATACTGTAGCTCCGGAATGTTTTTTTAGTGCATTTTTCATTATCGTAGAAAAACCATGCCCGTGGAAAATATTATCACCTAAAATTAATGCAACATCATCATTGCCGATAAAATCTTCTGCAATTATGAACGCGTCTGCGATACCTTTTTGAACATACTGTATTTTATATTGGAGTCTTAGACCATACTGTGAACCGTCTCCTAACAATTTGATAAAATTATCATAATCCAGTTCATTTGTTATAATCAGAATATCTTTAATTCCGGCAAGCATCAGAGTTGAGAGCGGATAATAAATCATCGGCTTATCATAAATCGGAAGTAAAATTTTTGAAATCGGCTGTGATGCCGGATATAATCTCGTCCCTGCTCCGCCTGCTAAAACTATACCTTTCATCTTAAAACTCCTTACTAACTTTTGAAATCCTTCATTGATCTTTCTACGCAGTCTCTATCTGTAAGACAAGACGGCGCTAATTGTACACCATTATGCTTTTTAGGATTTAATAAAAGAACATATGGCACATATCTTCCACCATATTTGCGCATAATTTGGAATCCATATGGTGTAGAAGCATCTATCTTAACAAAACTGTACTGGCCATCATACATTTTGGAAAGTTTATCATACCTTGGAGTAAATTTTGTGCAGTAACCACAGTCAGGCGTATAAAGGTATAAAAACACATTTTTATTTTTTGAAAATGCATTTTCAAGCTCTCCGGAGAACACCGGCAATATGCTAAATGCCAATATTATTATTAATAAATATCTTTTTAACATGAACTGATGATACCATTTATATATAATATTTTCAATAGTGCTATTATAGAAAAAGATTTTATTTTCGCACTCTCTTATCTCGGCCATTTGGCTATTTGTGTCTTGCCTATTGCCGATTTTGGTTAAATATGGTATAATACCCACGTGTTTATTTGGAAAAGGAGAATACGTATGGTGGAACAGTATTCAGATATTGAATTTGAGGCTCTTTTAGAAAAGTATGATTACAATTTTAAGCGCGGCGATATTGTAAAAGGTTCTGTATGTGCTTTTGAATCAGACGGAGCAATTGTTGATATAGGTTCTAAAAGCGGTGCTTTTGTCCCGGCCTATGAAATTTCTGCCGATAAAAAAGAAAAGGCAGAAGATGTTCTGGAAGTCGGTAAAGAATATGAATTCTTGATTACGCAAGATAGTGATGAAAACGGGAAATTTACACTTTCTTACAAAAAGGTTCATTTAGCTCATACCTGGGCGGAGTTAGAAAAAGTTAAAGAAGCTGACGAAACGATTTCTGTTACTGTTGCTCAAATAGTACGGGGTGGTATCGTTGTTGATATTTCCGGAGTTCAAGGTTTTATACCGCAGGGGCAGCTTCTTGCTAGAGAAACAATATGCAATCCCGGAGATAAGCTTGATGTAAAGATACTTACAATTGACAAATCCCAGAATAACTTAATTCTCTCTAACAAAAAAGTTTTTGAAACTAATATGGCAGAAACGAGAAAAAGTGTCTTTGAACAGGTTGAAGTCGGTCAGATAGTCAAAGGAGAAGTTGTAAGAATTACGGATTTCGGTGCGTTTGTAAATGTCGGTGGTGTAGACTGCCTGCTTCCTTTATCTCAAATTTCGTGGAAATGGGTAGAGCATCCTACGGATTTGTTAAAAGTCGGACAGGAAATTAATGTTGAGATAATCGATGTTGATTATGATAAGCAAAGAATAAGTTTGAGCTTAAAAAATACAGAGCCTGATCCGTGGATTAAAGCAGAAGAAGAGTTAAAAGAGGGTGATATTAAAGAGGGGATTATTACCCGCATAAAGCCGTTTGGCGCTTTTGTAGAAGTTATGCCGGGGGTTGAGGCGTTGCTGCCTCAGTCAGCGCTTTCTGAATATCAGAATACAAAAAATGTGATTCTTAAAGCGGGAGATAAAATTGATACCAAAATTATCAAATTCCACCCGCAAGATAAGCGCATTTCTTTAGGCCTGCCTAGTGATGATAAAACTGAAGCTGTTTCAGAATAGCTTCAACGGCTTCCGGAGACAGCCCGACAATATTTTCAAAACTTCCCTCGTATTTATCCAGATAATGCGTGGGAAGTTCTTGTATCCCATAGCTTCCGGCTTTATCTAACGGATTGAAATTTTCAATATAATAGTTTATCATTTCATCTGTCCAAGAAGTAAATCTTACATAACTTGTCGTTGATAATAGCGCCGCTCTGTCGGTTTTTGTATTTATGCCGCAGCAAGCTGTAACTACGGAATGCGTATTTCCTGATAGAGATTTTAACATTTCAAAAGCAGCATCTTTTGAATGCGGTTTCCCTAAAATCTTATTATGTAATACAACTACTGTATCAGCCGCAAGTACCAGTGAATCTTTATCAATGCGTCTTACAACATCAAGGCATTTTTGGGTTGCAAGTTCTTCTATCTTTTCATACGAAAATATATTATCTGCAAGTTTTTCATCATAATTTGAAGGAATAATATCAAAAATCAATCCCATATCCTGTAGTATTTGTTTTCTTCTTGGTGAATTTGAAGCAAGAATGAGTTTAACCATACTAAAAAACTCCATTTAGAGGTTCTAAAAATTGTTTTTGAACTTTTTCAGCTGTTTCTATAAGTTTTTTTGCAGCTTTAGAAGTGAAACCGCTTATATCAATAAATTTTTTAGTAATAATTTTATTATTCTCAAAGTTATCTTTTGCGGTTGATAATAAATTTTCGGTTTCGTTTAAAACACTTTTCCAAGTCTTGTAAAAAGGTTTTTTGCTTCTGGTTATTTGTCCTGTTTTATTATCAACAGCTAGTTTAACTTTTCCAAACTCTACTGTAGATTCGCCAAATATATCGTCAGCAGGAATAAGTAGGTAACGTTTATCAGAAAAAAATCCTTTTTCATTAATACTCAAGCCGCCGAGAATTCTGGCGGAAAACTCGCTGCCGTTTTC
The DNA here is from genome assembly GCA_944326495.1 of Candidatus Gastranaerophilales bacterium. Classification (GTDB taxonomy): domain Bacteria; phylum Cyanobacteriota; class Vampirovibrionia; order Gastranaerophilales; family Gastranaerophilaceae; genus CAG-196. The sequence goes on from CALVEE010000033.1 coordinate 3,765, forward strand.
TTTACAAGAAGTTTGTAAATTCATTTTTTTTAGAATACAATGCATATCTTCAAGGGCTGATTTAGTTAAAAAATGCTTTTTTCGTTGAAATGATTGAGCTTGAATCTGTTGAATTTTCATAACGCGGACTCCTGTTGTTTTGAATATTTATAAAAATTTGACATATTTTCAAATTTGTTTTATACTAACTATGGTATTAGAAATTATATAAATATTTTACTAAGGAAAGGACTTTTATGCAAGAGTTTGAAGATGTTGTAAAGAATCTTAATCCGGAAAACATTTCGGAGAATTCAACAGAAATTGGCAAAAATATTGAAAACGGAGCTGATAAAAGAAAGAAGCTGGAAGATATAATTACAGTTAACTCTTGTCTTATTGACGTACTAAAAGATGCTTGTGAGTTCAATATGGAGCTTGAATATGTTTCACTTATTCATTCTGCCTTGACTGTAATATCGGAAAAGCAAATAGAGTCGCTAAAACTTGTAAGTGATTTACATTAATAGCCGTTTGTGATAAATTCGCGGTTGCGGAATTCAGCACCTAAAGAGTGCGCGATTTCTTCGCATTTTTTAGTATCTATATTGTGTATCTTGTCAAATCCGGTCACAATACTTGCTGAAACCTTAATCCCTGCGTCAGTACAAGCTTTGATAAACTTCTTGACTTCTTCGTATGCATTGCTGATTTTAGGCTTGCAGATTTCATCATACATGCTGGCATCAGCTGCATTAAGACTTACCGAAACAGTATCGATTAAGTTTTTAAACTCTTCTGCAACATTGGTTTTGTATATTGCATTAGCGTGCCCGTTAGTATTAACACGTATTTTGACTTCTGGATAGTTTGCTCTTAAGTATTTGCAGACCTCTTTCATCATCTCACGTCTTAAAAAAGGTTCACCATAACCGCAAAAAACTACTTCTTTGGGAGTTGGTTTATAAGCTTCAAATTGCGAGATTACATCTTCGAGTTTATAATTGTCATCGTGCCACATCTCAGCACCGCAAACATCATTTTTTTGTTCACGCAGACAAAAAATACATCTATTTGTGCAAGAATTGGTTAAATTTACATAAACTGTTTCCGGTGATTTTTCGTTATTTATAGAATAAACAAGAGTATAATCCATTTCAATTCCTCCAACCACATATTCTATATAATATAACAAAAATGTTAATATTTCCGCAAATTCTGTATATGAATTTTTGAGAGAAACCAAGGTGTCCAATAGTTTTCCGAAATAATAAAATGCCTCTCCCGTAAGACGAGGATATTTGTAAGCCTTTATTTTTATTTGATAAAATTGATTGGACATACTTGCTAAATCCTCTCCCAACGGGAGAGGAGCAGCCGTGTTTGAGGCTGTGCCGAAAACTACGGATGCGGTGAGGGGGCAATTTTATCCTGTAGAAAAAAGTAAAAATCAAAAAGATATAAATATGAAAATTCTATCTTCAATATTTCCCTTATGAAGCAATAGTAGGTCAGGCACTGCCTGACATTAACTTGAATTCAAAGAGTTTTAATCTTAGCCGATTTCTTTTTTTATAGAAAACCGGAACGGGAAATGTTATAGGTTAAGTTTTGTTACATAAAACTTGTTAAAAATATTTACCCCCTTGTATTTTGAGAATGTTTAGGCTAAAATTTTTTTGTCAGAAAATAACCCACATTTGAATATACTGTTAATGCCTGAAATATGGTGTTTTGTTGTTTGGGTATTCGGATGTTTAATATAGAAAAAGATAGTATTACTCAATAAATTAGAAAGGTAAAACATGACAGAAGAAAAATTAGAAGGCGTAAATGCAGAAGTAAATGCTGAAATTACAGAAGCAGAAGTTGCAGAAACTGCAGAAACAGTTGAAGCTGCTGCTGAAACAGCAGAAGAGGCTGCAGAAGTTGTTGAACAGTTACCTGCAAAAAAACAGCGTAACAGAAAGAAAAAAGTAGAAACACAGGAAGTTAAGCCTGAATCAGAATGGAAAGAACAGGTTGTTCAAATCCGCCGTGTAACAAAGGTTGTAAAAGGCGGTAAGAAATTGAGCTTCCGTGCTATCGTAATCGTAGGCAACCAAAAAGGACAGGTTGGCGTCGGCTGTGCTAAGGCTTCCGAAGTTATTATTGCTATTCAAAAAGCAATCGCTGACGGAAGAAAGAACCTTATTACAGTACCTATATTCAAAACCACCATTCCTCCCCCGATTACAGGGCGTTCAGGAGCAGGTGCGGTTATGTTAAGACCCGCATCTCAAGGTACAGGTATTATTGCAGGCGGTGCTGTTCGTTCAGTTCTTGAACTTGCAGGTATTGAAAACATTCTTTCAAAATCTTTAGGTTCAAAATCTCCGCTTAACGCAGCTAATGCAACTTTAGAAGCTCTTAAAGCATTAAGACCGTTTAATGAAGTTGCTAAAAAACGCGGTTTAACAATGGCTGAATTATTAAACTAGCAGGCTATTTAAATTTAAGTTTTAGATGAAATAATAAGGAAAATAAGAATTATGGCAGATAAACAAATAAAAGTAAAACTTGTAAGAAGTTTAATCGGATGCTCTGAAGCACAGCGCAAAGTCGCTCAAGCTTTGGGTTTAAAGAAAACTAACCAGGTTGTAGAACACAAAAACAGTGCAACAATTATGGGTATGGTTAACAAGATTTCGCATCTTGTTGAAGTAGTTGAATAGGTTTAGAGGTTTAGAAGTTGAGTAGTTTAGCAGAAGTTAAAAATCTAAACATATAAACTTCTAAACTTATAAACACTGTAAGGTAGATTTTATAAAAGAGGACATAATAATGACAAATATAACACTAGAAGATTTAAGACCTGCAGAAGGTGCTACAGGCAAATCAAAAAGAGTAGGCAGAGGCCGCTCATCAGGGCACGGTAAAACATCTTGCCGCGGTCATAACGGTGAAGGACAAAGATCAGGAAGAAGCTCTAAAAGAGGTTTTGAAGGCGGACAAATGCCGTCATACAGAAGACTACCTAAATTAAAGGGCTTCAAGATTATCAATCAGCGTAATTATGCGCAAATCAATGTTGGCAGATTGGCTGAATTAGAGATTAGCGAAATCTCTCTGGCTTCATTAAAAGAAATTAAAAAAGCTCATCCTTCTTGCGACGGCTTGAGAATTTTAGGCGGCGGAGAAATCAAAAAGGCTGTTACTGTAAAGGCTGATTATGTAACTCCTTCAGCAAAAGAAAAAATTGAAGCAGCAGGCGGAAAGGTTGAATTAGTATAATGACAGCAGGACATACAAACGGTATGAGAATGCCGACAACAGCAGATTTGATGTC
>CALVEE010000034.1 GCA_944326495.1 Candidatus Gastranaerophilales bacterium
TTCAAGGAGGTTAATTAATGGAAACTAATTTTATATTTGCAGGATTTGGAGGACAGGGAATATTGCTTGCCGGAACAATCTTAGCTAACGCATTTATGATAGAAGGCAAAAATGTTACGTGGTATCCTTGCTATGGTGCCGAAATGAGAGGCGGAACCGTAAACTGCGAAATAGTTGTTTCTGATAGCGAAGTAAGCTCTGTTCACAAACAGGATACAGATTACGCAATAGTTCTTAATCAGCAGTCTTTTGACAGATTTATAACAAGAGTTAAAGCCAGCGGAACAATTATTGCGAATTCAACTCTTGTCGCCGAGGCAAGACCGAGAAATGATATTAAATATGTTTTTGCTCCAATGACAGAACTTGCTAACGATTTAGGCACAAGTAAAGTTACAAATGTCGTATCTTTAGGTGTTTTAGCGTCTGCTTGCAGTATTGTATCAAAAGAATTTTTAGCAAAAGGTATTGAAAAAGTTCTCGGAGAAAAGAAAAGGGATTTAATTCCTTTGAATTTAAAAGCTTTAGATGGAGCTTTTGCTTTAAGCTAAATAATCTAATATAGCTCCGCCGATTTCTTCATTCGGGTCAAAAAGAGTGTTTTTAGGCGGATTTATTGAATTCCTGATTAGCATTGCACATAATGGGCCAAATGCGTCCGGAATTTTTGTTTTGCGGTAAATTCCTGCTAAAAAGGTTTGTATATAGGGAGATGTCGTGTTATTGTATCCGGATAAGACCGGATATAGTTCACCTACCCTCTTATCGCCCTCATCGAGCATTAAGTTTAGTGTATATAAATCTTCCAAGACTTCATCTTCTGATTTGGGGTTCTCAAGTGAAGCTTTGATTTCTCCAAGTGATTTGCGCTCTTTTATATCAAAAACACAGTAATTTCTATATTGATTTGGATACGATACAGTCATATCAGAAGTTTACACTAAAAAAGATAAAATATAAAGCTCCAAGAGCGAGCGCAGGAACATAGGGAAGGTAGTTTCTGTTCTCCTCCTGTTTTATATTTTTAAGTATTGAGATTGAAAGCAAAATTCCTAAAAGGATTAACAAACCCATCATCCAGTAATTCATCCATAATTTACAGTAGACAAGTCCTGCCAGTATAAATAATACCGACAAGATACAGGTAAGTTTATTGCCGTTTTTATACTGGTTATATAAAAACATTGGCACAATAAAAATCATGGAAGCAATAAGTCCGTACAAAAGAACCGGAAGTACATTCTGTATTCCAAACATTGCCCCGAGAGCTCCTGCGACGTAAGTATCTGCCTCACCCATGGCCCTTGTTCCTGCAAAAACATAACCTAATCTTGCAATAACTTCAAGAATAACAGCTCCCGCTGTCAGTCCCAGAATTGAACTTACAAAACCATCCATGCCTGTATGGATAAAATTATATAAAACTCCTGTTACCCCGATTGCAATTGCGATATTGCAGTCAACAAGTTTTGCTTTTAAATCGGTTGTAGTCATTATGATAAACCCTGAAAGCCAGAATATTACGAACAAAGTTTTCCAATCAACACCGAATTTTAAAAATGAAACCCCAAACGAAAGCATTGTTAAAAGCTCGATTATCGGGTATTGAATGCTTATTTTTTCTTTACAGAAATAACACTTGCCTCTTAGCGCGGCGTATGACAGCAGCGGAATATTATGCCACCAATACAATTTATTCCCGCATTTCGGACATTTAGAGGGGGGAAATATAATACTTTCATCACTTAAAGAACGTAATATTACTACATTAAAAAAGCTTCCTAAACAAAGTCCTATTATACATATCCAGAACAGAATGTAATGTTCAAGATTCACGACTTTTCTCCTCTACATCATCAGCTATCATTTTATAAAGCATAGTAAATGCCTTTTTAAATTTTCTAGTGATTTGCATTTTCGTAAGATTTTTTAATTCAGCAATCTCTTTTTTATTCATGTCTTTATAATAATATAGCTCTATTAATTCTCTGTATTCTTCCGGCAGTTTTTCTATAACGTCTTTGAGGATTATTTTATAATCCTCCATTTCGCGGGCTTCACCGTAATTATCTTTTGCAAACAGCTCTTCATAGCCCAGACTGTCATTTTCAGCCATATACATTTCTTCAAGCGAGAGCGTAAAGCCTCTTCTGTCTATCTGAATAGCTCTATCGACCTCTCTTTTAGAGACTTTTAGAGCATCTGCCACATCGTCATTTGTAAGTTCATTTAATTCCTCAAGCGTAAGCTCCTTGGTAAAATTATTAATACGATAAGTCAATTCCTGAATATATCTTGGCACTCTTATAGTATTTAATTTATCTCTGAGGTAATGTTTCATCTCGCCGATAATAAAATATCCGGCATATATCCTGAAACTTTTATTTAACCCGCATTCATAAGTATCAATAGCTTTCAAAAGCCCGATAGCACCTGCCTGAACTAAATCATCGATAGGGTCGGTTGCACGTCTTGCAATCGTTTTCGCAATACGTTTGATTACAGGAAGCATACTTGATACAATTAGCGCTTTTGCTCTCGCTTTCTTATATTTATCGGCAGCTGAATTATATTCTTCCAGCCATTCGGCTATTAATTCATAAGTATTATCTTTTTTTATTCCCGCCATAAACTATATAATAACACGATAAAACCTTATTATCAATTTAAACCGCCTAGAGGTAAAATATAAGGTTAATGATAAAATCAGCAGCAAGCATATAAACAGTTGATAAGACAGCCGCTCTTGTAGTGGACTCTCCGACATCCTTAGCCCCGCCCTTTGTCTCATAGCCCTGTGTTGCGCAGACAAGAGCAATAAGCAGCCCGAATACTGCACCTTTAAATAAACTTATATAAATATCTCTTGTACTAAGCCATAACCAGACAGATGTAATATATCTTGCAGGATGAAGATGTATAGTAGCATTAGATACAAGCAGCCCGCCTAAAATTCCGACAACTTCTGCTATTAACACTACCATAGGAACAGTAATTGTTGCAGCTATAAGTCTCGGCGCAAAATAATACCCCACAGGATTAACTTTTAAAGTTTTTATAGCATCAACCTGAGAAGTTACCTGCATATTTGCAATTTCAGCAGAAATTGCAGTCCCCGCTCTTGCTCCGATAGCGAGAGCTACAAACCCGGGAGCGATTTCTCTTATCATAACAATAGCGATTGAGCCGCCTACATATGCCTCTGCTCCGGACATAAGAAACTGTTTGGAAACCTGGATTGCAATAACAGCCGCCGAAACAAATGCAATAACAAGAGAGATTACAAGCGAGTCATAGCTGATAGATGCAGCCTGCGCTATTACATGCTTAATTCTTGAGCGCCCTGTAATTAAATACACAAAGGAAACCCATAAATACTGCATACATTTTCCGAAAAAACTAATCATATACAGGCGTACACCATTCCTTAAATTTTTCGACCTTACCTTTTACTACATCATAATACAAAGTCTGTATTTGTTTTGTAATTTGACCGATTTTACCATCACCAACCGGTCTGTGGTCAATACTTTCTACCGGTACAATCTGCGCTCCTGTTCCACAGCAGAATACCTCATCTGCAAGATACAATTCAGTCCTGTCGATTGCCCGTTCTTTTACAGGAATTCCAAGCTCCCGTGCGAGTTCTATTACGGTATTTCTTGTAACTCCGACTAAGATATCATCTGTAGTGCTGGTAGTTGTTAAGACGCCGTTAATTACCAGAAAAATATTCATAGCAGAGCCTTCAGTCACCTGACCGGATTCAGAGAGCACAACAGCATCATCAAAACCTGCCTCGTGAGCGTCTGTTTTTATCAGAGCAGAATTAGCATAAGCTCCGCTTACTTTTGCTCTCGGAGGAATTGCATTATCAGATGTTCTTCTCCAGCTAGAAACACAGAGTTTTAAGCCTGCATCAGCATCAAAATAATCTCCGAAAGGGGTTGTAAATATCAAAAAAGAATCCTCATTATCAGTTAGTGTCGGGCCTACTTTTATAGACGATTTATAAAGAGTTGGTCTTATATAAACATCTGTTCTGTATTCATTTTTTTTCAACAAACCACAAGTGTTTTTGCAGTATTCTTCAAGCGTGTAAGGGCTCTTCATCCACATAACTTTTGCACTTCTTAAAAGACGTTCATAATGTTCTTTTACCCTGAACGCATACAGCTGCCCCTCGTCTTTGTTATAATAAGCTCTTATACCTTCAAAAACAGATGTGCCGTATAAAAAAGCGTGCGTTCTGACCGGCAGAACAGCCTTATCAGCCTCTATATACTCCCCGTTCATAAATACGTATTCTGTCATAAAAAATCTCCCGTCTCATTGATTATACTACACTTATATGTTAATTTTTGTAAATTCTGGGGCAATTATTTGTTACTTTTTGTTTTTAATAATGTATAAAGTGTGGAGGTTAATATGACATTTGATGTATCAGGTAATGTAGCAAAAATCGACGGTAAGCAGGGTAAATACGATAATAAAGTTACAAATCCTTCTGTAAGGTATGGAAGAAATGCGGTTGAGAATTATTACACATACCTTGAAAAGCCTATTATAGCCGATACAATGAACCCTGCGCCAATTTTGGATTTCGGCCTTGAACCTGATGCTGCTGAAAAAAATGCTGAAAAACTTGATAAATTTTTAAAAGAAAATGACGAATATTTAAAAGCACTTCCGCCCTTAGAATTTGAATACAGATATATGCCTCAAATGCCGAAAGGGCAAATTGATAAACAGGCTGTTTTAGGGGCTGCTTATGAAGAGATGGGAGGATTAAAAGAAATCGAGGTAAAAAAATTAGACTCAAGCTTTGCTCCAGATGAAAGTTTTACCTCCAAAGCCCTTGATATTAACAATGACGGCAAAGTGGATATTGCAGAATACAGTACAAGTATATTAGCCGCAGATATGTTAAGCAAATCCGAAACACCTGATACGGCAAACATTGATGGCACAATAAACAAAAAAGGATTTGATGCGGTATTAGCTTATACACAAAAAAGCAAAGCCGCCGCAGCGGCCGCTTTGTATTCAAAAATATATAACACCTATAATTTAGGCGAAGCACAAAAGGAATTTAAGCCTGAATAACTTTAATCCAGCCTTCCGGTGCTTCAATTCTTCCCATCTGAATTCCGGTCAGAGTATCGTAAAGTTTTTGCGTAATCTCACCGGCTTTTTCCATGCCTGAAGGGAAACAGATTTCTTTACCGTGGTCAACTACTTTGCCGACAGGCGAAAGCACTGCTGCCGTACCGCATAGAGCACACTCTGCAAAATCTTTAACCTCCTCAAATCTTATTTCTCTTTCTTCTGCCTTAAGCCCCAGATAATGCTCTGCAACATACATTAAAGAACGCCTTGTTA
>CALVEE010000035.1 GCA_944326495.1 Candidatus Gastranaerophilales bacterium
TATACGATGAGGAAGGTCATAGAGTCGAATTTGATTTGTATACTAACGCAGGAGTGCTGGAGCGTGAAGCTTTGGGAGTCATGATTAAGCAGGATTTAGAAAACTTAGGGATGAAAGTTAACTTTAAACCTGTTGAATTTAATTCACTTGTAAATAAGCTTACAAATACTCATGACTGGGATATGGCAATTATGGGGCTTACAGGTTCACCATTAGAGCCTCATGACGGAAAAAACGTCTGGACTTCATCCGGCAGTCTCCATATGTTTAACCAGCGTCCGGCAAATTATGATAAAGACGACCGCCTTGAATGGGAAAAAGAACTTGATGAGATTTTCAGAAACGGAGCTTTGAAACTTACGTATGAAGAGCGGAAACCTTTGTATGACAGGTATCAAACGATTATTTATGACCAGAAACCTATAATTTATCTTTATTCGCCGATTAGAATTATGGCAATAAGAAAGAAGTTTAAGAATGTATTTCCGACTTCACTCAGCGGATTAATTTATAATTTGGATGAAATCTATATTGAGGAGCAGAATTGATGGAGTTTTTCAGATATATTTCAAAAAGGATTTTGCAGGTTATACCGCTTTTAATAATAGTGTCGATTATAAGCTTTTTTATAATCCGCTTATCTCCTGTTGACCCGCTTGCGGAATTAAGATTAAATCCGTCAATTTCGCAGGAAACTCTCGATAAAGAAATGAAGAGGCTTAATCTCGATAAACCGATTTATATTCAGTATATCTCGTGGGCAAAATCTTTTATCAAAGGGGATTTAGGATATACTTCCGCCGGAGAAAAAGTTTCTGTGAAGCTAAAAGAAAGAATTCCAAATACATTACTGCTCACTGTAATCGTAATTTTCATGACCTGGGCTGTCGGGCTTCCGCTCGGCATACTTGCGGCAGTGCATAAGGAAACGGCTTTTGACAGGATGCTTACGGTAATTTCAAGTATCGGAATGGCAATACCTTCGTTTTTCTTTGCAATACTGCTTTTGATTTTTGCGGTTAAAACCGGCTGGTTTCCTGTCGGCGGGCTTACGAGCTGGAATTTTTCGGAGATGAGTTTCGGGGGTAAAATATTGGATATTTCAAAGCACCTTGTCCTACCCGTAATTGTTCTGTTTACGATTTCGCTTTCCGGGCTTCAAAGACAGATGAGAGCCAATATGCTTGAAGTTTTAGACAGCGACTATGTAAAATTTGCACGCGCTAAAGGTTTGAGCGAAGGAAAAGTTCTGTTTAAGCACGCACTAAGAAATGCGATTAATCCAATGATAACGCTTCTGGGGTTTGAGTTTGCAGGACTTCTTAGCGGAGCGGCTCTTACTGAATATGTTTTCCAATACCCTGGGCTCGGAAGGCTTATTCTGGAAGCCGTTATGAAATCTGATATAAACCTTGTTATGGCCTCTCTAATGATGGGAACAATTATGCTGATTTTAGGGAACCTCATTGCAGATATTCTCCTTATGATAACCGACCCGAGAGTAAGAGGAGGCGCAAATGGAAGTGATTAAAAAGATTTTCCGGGATAAATTTGCAAGGACGGCTTTTATTATATTGTTTCTCTTGTATCTCATAATACTGTTTGCGGATTTTATTGCGCCTTATTCAAATACTTATTCAAACAGAGACATGGCTTATGCTCCGCCTTCTAAAATCTATACAATAAATGAATGCGGAAAAATTTCATGGCCTTATACGTATAATTATGTAAGAGAATATAATCCTGTTCTTATGCAGACAGTATTTAAGCAGGATAGGAGCCAAAAATATTATATAAAACCCTTTAAAAACGGGCACTTATTCGGGGTTGAAGAAGGAGGGCAAGTTTATCTTCTGGGAACTGATATAAACGGCCGTGACGTATTCTCCCGCCTGCTTTTTGGAGGAAGAATTTCAATGACGGTAGGATTCTTAGCTCTGCTTGTCGTTTTCCCGATAGGGCTTTTGTATGGCGGGATTTCAGGATACTTTGGCGGAATTGTTGACACTCTGATGATGAGGTTTGCAGAAGCTGTTATGGCAATTCCAAGCTTTTATCTGCTCATTATACTTGCAGCAATTCTGCCAAGCGGAATGACAAGCGTACAGAGGTTTGCGCTCATTGTAATAATTCTTGCGCTAATCGGCTGGGCGGGATTTGCAAGAGTTGTAAGAGGCATGGTGCTTTCTATAAAGAACGAAGAGTTTGTCCAAGCCGAAAAAACAATGGGGGCTTCCAACCTGCGGATTATTTTAAGACATATTTTACCCCAGACAACAAGCTATGTAATAATAGCAATGACTTTAAGCGTTCCTTCTTATATTCTGGCAGAATCAGGATTAAGCTTTCTAGGGCTTGGAATACAGCAGCCGGATGCAAGCTGGGGTAATATGCTTAAAGAAGCGCAGGAATTTACGAATATTTTATACAGACCTTGGCTTCTTACACCCGGGGTTTTAATATTTATAGCTGTACTTTCTTTTAATATCCTTGGAGATGCTATACGTGATATCTTAGATCCAAAATCTCAAAAGAGAATATAAAAAAGGCTTCCGGATAATGTTTTAATCATCCGGAAGTCCTATCATAGAGTTTCAAATTACTTTCTTAGGATATCGTCCAAATTTCCAATAATACCTTCATGATTTCCACCACAATTGCATTCACAAGTTACCTTGCCTTTAATATCAACTGTTACATTGTGATCTGTAATTGCAGCCAGGATATCATCAAGTTTGGCCATCAATGCAGAATCATCATATGTAGAATCCTTGATATTATTTAGAATATTGATAATCGTATCCATTTTAGCCAAAATTGCCTCATCATTTGCTGTTGAAATATTCTTGAATTCATTTAATGCATTCAGGATGGCTGTTGTGTTAGCATCATTCTTATCCATCTTTGCAAGAATTTCATTCTTAGCAGTTTCGATTGTTACATTGATAACATCCATTTTGCCGTCAATGCTTTCAAGTAGTCCGTTGTTTTTAGAAGTTAACTGCAACAATGCGCTGAGCATTTTCTCGACTGATGATAAATCTACATTACCATTACCGCCGCCTTCAATTTTGATGTTTGCAATAGCATCAATAATTGCCTTGGCTTCAGCCTTTCTGTTACTATCCATACTATCCAGCTTTTCAAGTACTTTGTTGAGTAATTCCATAACAGCTTTGCCTGTATCAGAACCGCTATTTGCGACATTCAGGATTTGAGTTAATTTACCGGAGATATCAGCTCCAAGGGTCTTGATTGCATTAAGTATTTCATTTCCAAGAGCCTTGCCTTCTTCGCCGTATTTTTCGACATTACTGTCAATCTTGGCAAGCAGCTGTGCAATTGCATCAAGTTTTTCACCATTGTTACCGATACTTGCAAGAATATCATTAAGAACAGTAGTTGAGCTTGTTCCTAAATCTTCAAGAACTTTTAATACATTTTGCTGGAATTTCTCATCCCGGTTTTGGATTTTTGCAAGTAGTTGTGCAATTGCATCTAATTTAGCGTCACTGCCCTGTGCTGTTTCAAGAAGTTTAAATACAACATCTCCATATTTTGCAACCATGTCAAGGACTTTTTGCTGGAATTCCAAATTCTGATTTTGAATTTTGTTAAGGAAGGAATTAACATCGTCAATTTTGTCACCATTTTTGCTGATTGCTTCAATGATAGCTTTTATATCTTCTTTTGATACACCATTTTCCATCATTTCTAAAAGTTTAGCCAGCATTTGGTTTGTAATGTCTGCTTTAGCGTTGCCTTCCTCTACAAGCTGGGCTAATTTTTCTAATGCTGCCTGTACATCTTTATCATTATTAAATGCCTGATTAATTTGATCAACAATTACATCGAGTTTTGAATCAATGCTTGCCAACAATTCTAGCATTTTATTAAGTTTTTCGGCGTCAGAAATATTAGAATTTTGAATTTCATCAAGTTTTGCTAAAATATCAGCCTGAATTTCACCATTAGCCTGCAGCTGTGCAAACAGATTTGTAACCATAGACATTACTTGTGTTAATGATTCATTACCACTGTTGATTGCATCAAGAATTGCCTGCAAATCTTCTTTATAATCAGGGTTTTCTGCAACAAGAGCTGTAAGAACATCTACACTGTTTTGCAGACTAATTATTGCAGATAATACATCTTCTGTTCCTGATGTAATAGAATCCCTAATATCTGTCAACAATTGATTATTTTCTGTCATTGAATAAACCAATTTTGTTAAGATCCAGCTGTGTTCGCCGACAAGTTCTTTAATTTCTTCAAGAGTTGCCCCTTGCTTAATAGCATTTTCGAGAATTTGGGCTAATAGATTATTAGTAACAACCTGCCCTTCTTTTAGAGCCTGGATAGCCTCTTCTAAAGACGAATTCGGTGTTATTGTAATTGCGACATTCTGCGAAATATTCTTTGGAGCATCATCTTTTTCAAAACAACTAGTCATTGTAGTAGCTGCTATAACTCCGGCGGCAGGCACTGCAGCTTTTTGCAATAGAGAACTAATCTTAGGCAAGTCTTTTGCATACTTAACAACACCGGCACCGCCTGCAAACATCAATGCAATATCTGCTGCATTCACACCGTCTACAGCATCAGCAAATCCCTCTAATAAAGCTCTTTCTGTTCCTGTATAATTTTGAGCCGCAGCTCTTATTTTATCAGACGACCAGTCGCCAAATTTTTCTACAGCTTCTACAGCATCAGCAGCAAATCCTACGCCCATAACATAACTTGCAACTTTTCCTACTGTATCGGAGCCGGTTGTATAGCTAACGCCATCTTCTATGTTTTGAGCGGTATCTTTAACAATATCTGTTGCAGATTTAGTTGCAGCACCTACCATAGCTCCAGCAGTTTCTACAAAACCCTCGCTATTATTCCACGCATTCGTAAAGTTTTGCGCATAACCGCTGACATTATCTTTTACTCTATTCCAAGCTTTTGACCAAAAACCAGATTCTTCTTTACCTGCTTCCTTGCTTTCTTTTTTTACTGTTTGAGAAAATTGTAATTTGCCGTCTTCGCTTTTCCCTTTATTAATAAGTACACAATCTCCTATTTGTACTTCGCCTGATGAAAATGCTTTGTTCAGTGCCTCTTGCTCCTGGGCTGTCAAACCCAGCTTTTTTGCCTCCTGATCATTAATCCGGCCGTCTTTTAATGCTGAAATAATCTTCTGTGCTTCTTCCGGATTTAATTTGTTAAAATCAATTCCCATAGTAGTTAGTACTCCTTTCTTTTATTTTCATAACAATACAATCCTACTTTTTTCATGGTTAACGGCATTTTTTTGAAAAACTTTAGGAAATTTTAAAGGTTTGTTACAAAAATTTACATTAAGAGCTCTATCACATAAAAAATAATACTCTAAAAGATTGATTGCAAAATTTCTCCGAAGGTCTTATTCTTATTTTAAGAGGTCTTTTGTGAATAAACATCATTTAATAAAACAAATTAAGCATAAAGAATTACAAATAAAAAAACTACATTTACACCAATCATCTTCTGATGTATGCAATCAGCTGTATAACAGTTTGGTATTGGAAAAAGCTATTCTGAAAAAAGAGCTGGAAAATCTTGAAAAAAATCCGGTATTAGAGAAAATAAAGAAAATTTTTAACAAAAAAGAAAAGCTTATTTGTGATTATTTTAAAAGTGTTTAAATTTTTTGTAAGATTTTCATGGTTTATGATATAATTCTATAAGAAGGGGAATTATGCTAAAGATAAACTATGATTTAAAAAAATCCATACGGGGAGCATTTGGAGAAGAATTAGCTGAATTAGGAGCAAAAAATTCTGACATTGTTGCTTTAGATGCTGATTTATCAGGGTCTACACAAACATCACTATTTGCAAAAGCTTTCCCTGAAAGATTTTTTGATGTAGGAATAGCAGAGCAAGATTTGATGACAACAGCTCTGGGGTTATCTTTAACCGGCAAAATCCCATTTACTGCAACATTTGCGGTATTTGCGACAGGAAGGGCTTATGATCAGATTAGAAATTCAATCTGCTATCAAAAAGCTAATGTTAAAATTATAGGCGCCCACGGTGGAATTACTGTAGGCGAGGATGGAGCAAGCCATCAGGCGCTTGAGGATATCTCGCTTATGCGGGGGCTTCCAAATATGACTGTTATTGTTCCGGGGGATTACGAGCAGACAAGGCAGGCTGTAAGATTTGCCTCTGAATACAACGGGCCTGTTTATATAAGACTCTCCAGAATGAATGTGCCGGATGTATTTGACCGGAACTATAAATTCGACTTGAATAAAGCGGTTATACTAAAAGAAGGTGCTGATGTTACATTATTTACCTGCGGTGATATTCTTTCAGAAGTTATAAGAGCGGGTGAGATATTGGAGCAAAAAGGAATTTCGGCTGAAATCGTAAATATTCCGGTAATTAAACCGCTGGATAGAAAAACTGTTTTAGAAAGTGTTAATAAAACTAAACTTGCTGTAATAGTAGAAAATCACTCTATTATAGGCGGATTAGGTTCTGCTGTCTGCGAAGTTTTATCGGAAAATGTACCGCATAGAGCCGTTAGAATTGGAATTAACGATGTATTCGGCCAGAGCGGAAAACCGGATGAACTGCTTAAGTTTTACGGATTAGATGCTGAAAGTATTGCAAATAAGGTTATTGAGATAAAGAAATGATACAGTTAAGATCGGTTACAAAAAAATACAAAAATAATTATGCATTGAAAAATATTAATCTTGATATTTTATCAGGCGAGTTCGTATTCATAACAGGAGCTTCCGGTGCAGGGAAATCAACTCTTATAAAAATGTTATACAAAGAAGAAACGCCGACAACCGGAACAGTTCTAATCGGCGGGATAAATATTGCAAACCTTCCTCCGGAGAAAGTACCTAATTTGAGAAGATGCATGGGAATTGTTTTTCAAGACTATAAACTTCTTCAAAACCAGACGGTTTATGATAATATTGCATACGTAATAAGGACTTTAGGTATAAGTTCTTCTGATATCAGAACCCGTGTCACAGGGGCGTTAAAGGTTGTCGGGTTATTAGATAAAGCAAAAGCTAAACCGAGCGAGCTTTCAGGCGGCGAACAGCAGAGAGTAAGTATTGCAAGAGCTCTTGTAAACGGCCCTCCGCTTCTTATCGCAGATGAGCCTACAGGAAATCTTGACCCTAAAAACTCTCTTGAAATTATGCAAATTCTTGAACAGATTAACCAGAGAGGTATTACGGTAATTGTATAAACACACGATTACACTCTTGTAGACAGATTTAGAAAACGTGTTTTGACCCTTGATAAAGGCGAAATCGTAAGAGACATTCAGGCAGGTACTTATGGACAATAGCAGACAGCAGTTAAAAAAGACAGTAAAAAAACACATCCCGAAAGACTGGCTGTGTGAGCTGCGTATTGCATATAGAATTGTTATGGAAGCGGTTAACGATATCAGAAGAACCGGTATTATTAATCTTGTTATCATAACAACCATGGCTGCAATTCTAACCCTGTTCGGAGTTTTGTTCAGATTTACACTTTCTCTTTCAACATTCGCTAATGAACTCGGTAATGTATTAGAGATATCAGTTTACCTGAAATCAAATACCGAACCTTCAATTGTAAAAGACAGGATTAAAGAGATTAAGCATGTAAAAGGTGTTACTTTAAAGACAAAAGAAGAGTCCTGGAACAGCTTAAAACAAGAACTGGGCTTGCATGATGTAGCCAATCCTCTTCCTGACACTCTGCGGGTAAGAGTTGATAAACCTGAAAATATCGGGGAAGTTTTTAACCAGATTAAACCTATTGCAGGGGTTGAGGATATAGGGTATGCTAAAGAATTAGCAAAAAAAATGCAAGTTTTAACAAATGTAGTGAATACTACGATGATTTTTGTTATAATAATATCAGCAGCACTTACAATTACAATTATAAACAATACAATTCAGCTGGTAATCCAGTCCCGAAAGGACGAAATAGAAATTATGCGGCTTATGGGCGTGAGCAACTGGTATATTAAAACACCGCTTGTAATGCAAGGCGCGTTCTACGGTTTCGTTTCTTCCGTAATCGCAGTAATCCCGCTGAACTGGGTGCAGGGGCTGCTGATAAATGTACATAAGTTTTTCTTGATACCTACTCCACATTATGCGCAAAATATTGTTATAATAACATTGTTAATAATAGGTACGGCGTTCGGAGCAAGCGGAAGTTTGTTATCAATAAAAAAACATTTACAGGTATAATTATAAGGTGAATTAATATGGATAAAACTATTGAATTAGTAAACAATGTAAAAGATATACATGCAATGCCTAACGTTATAGTAAGGGCTTTGAATATAATGAAAAAGCCTACAGCAAGCATGAAAGAGCTCGGTGATATTGTAATGTATGACCAGTCTTTGACTATAAAAATTCTGGCTCTTGTAAATTCTGCTTATTATGGTTTTTCGCAGCAGATAAGCTCGATTAGTATTGCGCTTTCGCTTTTAGGAATGGTAAAAGTGAAAAACATTATTGTCGCGGTTGCGATGAAACCTATGATGTCTAATCAGGGCGATAAGGAGCTCTGGAAACATTCTATGCGTGTTGCTGCAGGATGCGAGTATCTTGCTAATTTAACAAAAATTATGGATTCAGACGAGGCGTTTATTGCCGGATTTGTTCATGATGTCGGTAAAATGGTTTTGCATATGTCAAATGAAAAACTCTATAACAAAGTAATTTCAGCAGTTAATGACGGAGCGGATATTCTTGAAGCTGAAAAGAAATACTTTGACTCCGACCATGTTAAGACAGGGGCTTTGCTTGCAAAAAGATGGCAGCTTCCCATTTTGCTTGCAAATATAATTTCTTATCATCATACACCGTCTTTATCGTCAATTCCGGTTCCCTGCAATCTGGTTTGCTTAGTAGATAAACTTGTTCAGGAGAACTTTAATCCTAATATCTTAGATAAAGATTTTATCAAAACTCTGGGTATTGATTTTGCAGATATTGAAGATTTAAGAACTACAATTATGCAAAAAGCAGAACTGTTGATTTCAGAGCTGGCATAAGGCGGTATTGTATGCAAAACAGAATAGTCTTGGTTTCGGATGATTCTGATTTTTTTGAATATATTAATTCAAAGCTCAAAATAAGAAAACAGGATGAGCTGTATCGTTACGGCTATGAAGCTTTATCAGACAAACTCCCGCTAATTAGCTCTGCTGTCGTTATTATAGATAGTGAAAACCAGCCGGAGCAGTGTCTGGAGAGTTTGAAACAGTTAAAAGGAATTCCTGCAATAGTCTTTGCATACAATATAAACCCTGATTTTGAGCTTGAGGCTTATAAGCTGGGGGCTTTAAGTTTTGTAACTCCTTTTATTAGTGACCGTGAGTTTGATACAAGACTTACAAGCGCCTTAAGGATAGCTTCGCTTCTGGATAAGAACAGCAGATACAGAAAATTTCTTGTAAAAAATAATATACTTAAAAATGAAAACGAAGTATTTCTTGATTACGAAAATGTTTTGGACAAAGAATTGGAAAAAATCAGGGCAGAAGCTTCTGATGCAGTATTAATGGCAATATCTCCAAATGAAAAGACAAAATTTCTGTTAAATCCTAACCAAATTGAGGAAAGTATTTTAAATAATATCAGAGCAAACGATATTTTAATGAATTATGCTCCAAATAAGTATTTTTTAATTTTACGCGATACAAGTGTAGAAAATGCAGAGAAAATTTGGCAAAAAATACGGAATTCAATACCGGAGAAAGTATACGCAGGATTTGTAAAGGCTGCTGCATCAAAAGTACGCCAGCAGTTAGTTAATGAGGTTTTGAATAAACTCCATGAAGCGATTAACTGTGATATGGATTTTGTAAAAAGAAATACAGTTAGTGCCGGTATAAAAGGTGAGAATTTCAAAATATTCAGGCAGGAATTTAATAAAAAAATAGAAAAAATTGTTATACCGGTTTTTTATCATATTCAGCAAAAGTATAACAACAGATTATTTAATGCTTTAATTCAGATAGGCGGCGAGGATGGGTTTTATACTCTTAATATAAACGGCAGACATACATCAGCTTCTTTTACAATAACCAGTCCGGGGTTTTCTAAGATAAATATTGATATAACTTACAGCTGTCATAATACTGTTCCGGGCAAGAGGTTTTCTCTGGAGCCGGACGAGCTGGAAGCCGGTTTTTTAGAAGATTTATTAGAACAGTTTATAATGGAATTCAGAAAGGAGATTAATGATGACAATACTTAATGCAGAGGATAGTCTGGTATTAATTATTGATATTCAGGACAGGCTTTTGAACGCAGTTTTTGATAAAACTTTGCTTGAAAACAGAGCTAATATTATAGCTAAAGCTGCAGGTATTCTTAATATTCCGGTCATTGTAACAGAACAGTATCCTAAAGGGCTTGGATATACAATAAGCTCCTTAAAAGAAAGTCTGGGGGAGAATGCAAAATACTTTGAAAAAACCGCATTTTCTGCTCTTGATAATAATGAAATAAAAGAAGCCGTTAAAATGGAAGGCAAAAAACAGATTATTTTATTTGGTATAGAAACCCATATTTGCGTAAACCAAACAGCATATGCGCTATTAGAAGAAGGGTATGAAGTGCATGTTATAAGAGATGCCTGCGGAAGCCGCTCTGAGTTGGAATATTCAGCCGGTTTATCCAGAATGAAAGATAACGGCGCGCATATAATAACTGCTGAAATAGCTTTGTTTGAGTGGCTTAAAGGTGCAAGAAATCCTAAGTTTAAAGAAGTTCAAAGTTTGATTAAATAATTGAGCTTTCTTAGTTTAGCTTTATTAGTGCCTATTCCGGTTAGAAGCAGGGTGGATTTTTCATTAGTCCGCTCATCTTCAATATTATATTTATTAAAGAGGATTTCAGAAAGCTCACAGCCTGATAATCCTTCTTTTTTTATAAGAATTTTAGTAACATCATCTCCATAGAATTCAAGATTAGTAAGCCTTAAGCGGATTTCTTTGATTTGTGTTATCAGAGTTTCTATTTTTTTTCTTCCCCTCGAGGAGTTCAAATAGTTTATATTTGCCTCTATTGTTGCAAGCATCGGGTAAGAGGGTGAGGTTGTTGTAATCATTTTAAGTTTTGATTTTGTATCTAAATCACAATTTGAATGCAAAAGGGCTGTGGGATTAATACCGCCTGCGGTTTTGTGAAGTGATTGGACGGTATAATCTGCATATTTTACAGCACTTTCGGGCAAATTTTCACTAAAAGGATACAGAGCTCCGTGAGCTTCGTCTACTATGAGATAGACTCCGTATTTTTTGCTGACACTGCTTATTTTCGGAATATCAGATACAATTCCTTCATAGCTCGGAGAAGTTACAACAAGAGTTTTCGGGGCATACTTCTTTATCAGCTCCTCCGCATTTTCTAACCTTTCATAAATCCCCCATTCCTTATTGTATGGCAAAGTATATTCAATGATTTCAGCTCCAGCAAGCAGTGCCCCGTTTTTGTGGCAGGGATGAGCCTTATCCCAGATTAAAATTTTATCTCCCGGCTTGCAGCAGGCAAGAATTGAAGCTATAATTCCGCCAGAAGAGCCGTTTGTTAAAAAATGAGTGGACTTTGTTCCGTAAATTTCAGCGGCTCTTTTTTCAGCTCTCTCTAAAGCTTCTTGCGGGTTATACGCATCAACCTCTGAAATGTCAGCTCTATACCACTGATAAAATTTGTGCATAACAGCGAACTCTCCGCCATGGCTCGGAGTTGTGAAAAGAGTTTTTCTATTTTTCTTCTTTAAAACCGATATTAAACCCATTTCTTTATTTTAGCATTAATATAAAAATTTGAAATTTTATTATTTAAAATTACATAAAATTAGTGTTATAATATTTCTTGATGGGGAATGAAGCAGCAGAAAGAACCGAAGAAGCCACCACCCGACGGCGAACGAAAGAGAGGGAAAGGGGTAATGTCTCTAAAAGCAGAGATATGGACTCTGCTCTTGTTATGGTTGCAGGTATCGGGCTGCTTGCGATTTTTCTTAAGGGCATGATTGAAACAATTCTGAATATGATGAGAGAATGTTTTTCCCATCTAAGCGCTTCTGTTGTTAATACAAGCAACCTTATGGGGCTTTTACTGCCGTATTTTCATTATCTTGCAGTAATAGTTCTGCCCTTTATGGTGCTCTTGGTAATTTTTTCAATTATTGTTATCAGACTTGATGTAGGTCAGGTTTTTGCGCTTGAGCGTGCAAAATTTAACCTTGAGAATTTATCTCCGAGAAGAATGTTACAGAATGCTAAAAGAATGTTTAACCCGTTTGAGCCGCGTTCAATGGTTGAATTTGCTAAATCAATCCTAAAAATAGTTATTGTAGGAGCTTGCGGTTATTCTGCAGTTAACAGCAGAAAAGGCGACTTGCTCGGGCTTGTCGGACTTGAAATTCCGATTGCGTTAAATATTTTAAGTTCCGTTCTAATTAACATGGTAATTAACATGTGTCTTGCAATGCTTATTTTAGGCTATTTAGATAAAAAATATCAAAATTACGAGTATGAAAAATCTATTAAGATGACAAAACAGGAAGTAAAAGACGAGCACAAGGACACAGAAGGGGATCCGAAGATTAAGGCGAAGATTAAATCTATCCAAATGCAGATGGCGCGCCAGAGAATGATGTCATCCGTTCCGACCGCTGATGTAGTTGTTACAAACCCTACGCATTATGCGGTTGCAATAAAGTATGATAAAACAAAAGCTCCGGCTCCTATGGTTGTTGCAAAGGGGGTGGATTATCTTGCATTCCAGATAAGAGAAATTGCAAAAGAAAACAATGTTCCTATAGTTGAAAATAGACCGGTTGCCAGAGCTTTATATAACACTGTGCCTGTTGACGGAGTAATCCCTTCTGATATGTATGTTGCGGTAGCTGAAATTCTTGCTTATGTTTTCAGGCAGAAAAATGGAAGTTAAATTTTAAACTTAATAATATTGCCATTTTACCCCTAATGATGTTAGAATATTAATATTGGAGAGGAATGCCCTGAAAGGCAAAATAAAATACGGATGGAATTAGGCAGGTTATCAAAACTACTTAGCAATAATGATATCGTCCTTGCAATCGGCTTGGTCGTAATTGTCTGCATGATGGTAATTCCAATTCCGGCTCCTCTTTTAGACCTTCTCCTTACAATAAACATTTCCCTTGCCGTTGTAATTCTTCTTGTTTGTTTATACACTCAAGAACCGCTTGATTATTCCTCCTTTCCAACTGTACTTTTGATTGCAACGCTGTTCAGGCTGGGCTTGAACGTAAGCTCTACAAGACTTATTCTTCTCTATGGAGAAGCCGGAAACGTAATTAACTCGTTCGGTGAATTTGTTGTCGGCGGAAACTACGTAGTCGGTGCCGTTATATTTTGTATCTTAGTACTTATTAATTTTATGGTAATTACAGGCGGTGCAACCCGTGTTGCAGAAGTATCAGCAAGATTTACATTGGATAAAATGCCGGGTAAACAATTGAGTATTGACGCCAACTTAAATTCAGGCTTGATAAATGAAGATCAGGCAAAAGAGAGACGCCGCAAACTTGAACGTGAAACAGATTTCTACGGCACAATGGACGGTGCTTCCAAGTTTGTTAAGGGTGATGCAACTGCCGGTATTGTTATTACTATAATCAACATTGTCGGAGGCTTGATAATAGGCGTTGTTCAGCTTCATATGAATGTGCAAACGGCTCTTTCTACTTATACTATATTAACAGTAGGTGATGGCCTTGTATCACAAATTCCAGCTCTTTTGATTTCCACAGCAACAGGTTTAATTGTATCGAGAGCAACCGGAAAAGATGAATCATTATCACAGGATATTAAGAAAGAAATGTTCTCTGATCCTCGAGTTCTTGGTGTTGTTGCGGGGCTTATTGGATTCATGGGTATTGTTCCTGGTATGCCGACAATTCCATTTCTTACAATTGCTGCAATTACAGGCGGTGCAACCCGTGTTGCAGAAGTATCAGCAAGATTTACATTGGATAAAATGCCGGGTAAGCAATTGAGTATTGACGCTGACTTAAATTCAGGCTTGATTAATGAAGATCAGGCAAAAGAGAGACGCCGCAAGCTTGAACGCGAAACAGATTTCTACGGTACAATGGATGGTGCTTCCAAGTTTGTTAAGGGTGATGCAACTGCTGGTATTGTTATTACTATAATCAATATTGTCGGTGGTTTGATTATTGGTGTTGTGCAGCTGCATATGAATATTCAAACCGCGCTTTCTACATATACTATATTAACCGTTGGTGATGGTCTTGTATCTCAAATTCCGGCACTTCTGATTTCTACTGCTACAGGTTTAATTGTATCAAGAGCAACCGGCAAGGATGAATCACTCTCGCAGGATATTAAAAATGAAATGTTCTCTGACCCGAGAGTATTAGGCGTTGTAGCCGGTTTAGTCGGGTTTATGGGTATAGTTCCAGGAATGCCTACAATTCCTTTTCTTACAATTGCAGCTGTAACAGGGGTTATGGCATACTTTAAAGTTAAAAGAAAGAAAGAAACACTGCAGCATCAAGAAGCACAAAAAATTGAACAGGAACAGCAGGAAAAACTCGGTAAAAGAGAAAAAAGAGCAAAAGCTACAAGAGAAAGTGTTATGGAGCTTCTTAATGTCGATACTATTGAAATTGAGGTTGGGTATAGACTTGTCCAGCTTCTTAACGTTGAGATGGGCGGAGATTTGCTTGAACGTATTGCACAGATTAGGAGACAGACAGCTCTTGATTTAGGTATAATTTTACCTTCAATTAGAGTTAGAGATAACTTGCAGCTCTCGCCTAATTCCTATCAGATTAAACTTAAAGGGGTGGCATTAGAATCAGGGGAAGTTTACCCCGAAAGATATCTTGCGATGTGTGCGGGTGATCCTGTCGGTAATCTTGCAATTAACGGTATTCACGCAATTGAGCCAGCATTCGGACTTCCCGCTCTATGGATAGAAGCTAAAGACAAAGATATGGCTGAAATGTCCGGTTATACCGTTGTTTCAGCATCAGCCGTAATTTCTACACATATTACAGAAGTTATTAAGAAATGCACATCCGAAATCCTTTCGAGATATGATGTTCAGCAGCTTATTGATAACCTTAAAAAAGAAGTTTCTGAGGATTATGTAAATGATATTATGAAAGATATTACTGTCGGAGATGTCCAGATAGTTATGCAAAATCTCTTAAAAGAAGGGGTTGCGGTAAGAGATTTGAAAACTATATTAGAGACTATAAGCTTGCAGGCTAAAATTAATAAAAATCCAAATTTCTTAACCGAGCATGTTCGACAGGCTTTATCAAGAAATATTTGCAAACAAAATCTTGCTGATACCGGTGAACTTTATGTAATCACTCTTGCACCTGATGTGGAAAATACAATTGCGAAAGGAGCAAGCCCGGATGGTCAGAGTGTTACACTTGACCCTGGATTTACTAAAAATATGTTTGATAAGATGAACCTCGAACTTGAAAAAGCAATTACAACAACCGGCAATCAGCCTGTAATCCTCTGCTCTTCACCAATAAGACTTTTGTTTAGAAAACTTGTTGAAAGAACGTATCCTCAAATTGCAATTATGGCATATAATGAAATTAGTCCGAATGTAAAAGTTAAATCGGTCGGGATGGTTAAAGTTGAAACTGTAAAAAGATAGAAAGGTTTAATATATGAGAGAACTTATAAAAGAAAATCAATTAGTAACAATAGTTCCGCAGGACTTTAAAAAAACAAATAAAGGGAAAGTTTTAGAAGTTTCTATGGATGGTTTCAGGATGGAGCTTAAGTATAAACCGGAAGGACTTATGGTTAACCATATTTGCGATTTCTATTCTTTTACAGATAACGGTTATTTATACTTTGAATCTTATATTCAGAATTTAGAAAACAATGTTGTTACTATTGCAAACCCTGTAAAACACAGATTTCTACAGAGACGTAAGTTTACACGTATTAAGTTTATAGAAGATTTAGAACTAAGATGTGAAGATAAGGTTCATAAAATCAGAACGTTAGACCTTTCTGCGGGTGGTATGAAAATTCGAACGGCTGATAATATTGATATAGAAAAAACTTATGATGTATCAATAAAATTAAGTGATGAGCAGGATATTAAATGCAAGTATCAGCTTATACGTGTAGAAAAAGGAGACAGCGGACTTTATACTATATCCGGCAGGTTTGTAAGCCTGAGTAATATTGATAAAATGACGCTTGTTCAATTCTGTATGAAGAAAGATATGGAAAATCTTACCAAAAAGGGTGAATAATAGATGGGCTATACAGAAAATACCAGACTTTTATTTGTTGTTATAACCATGATTGTTATAGGGACAGTCAGTATTATAAGAGTGGGTACTATTGATATGCATGCTATTCTTACTACTGCAGCTATTCTTATTCCTGCGATAGTTGTCATGGGTTATCTTGGCCAAAAAATTGGTGAAATCATGGATAATCCTAAAAATAAAGCTGATGCTGATTATAAAATGGCCGTTTTAAATGCTCTAAAGAAAATGGACAAGTCTATAACTCTGCAAGAATTAAATGAAAAACTTTCTAAACAAGTAGCTGAGCCTGATTTACCTGATTCTGAAAATGAAGATGATATAGACGTATAGTTATTTTCTGCCTGTATTAATGTTAATGATATCAGACACCCAGGGAAAATAGCTGTATAGCCCCATTGCAGAAGTTATTGCAAGGTATAGGATTATTGCTGTTGTTATACCTTGTACAACCGACAAGTCAAACAAAAATGGCAAAGGCATGTTTATAAAATACGGAATAGCATTTATAAATGGTATTTTATAAAGTATTACATAGATTAACTCTGCAAAAGTTGCCAGCAGAAAATATGCTATTGAAAGAAAAATTGACTGTTGTATATGATAGAGTAAAAATTGGGTTACGTGCTTTTTTAAAAGCGAAGCTATAATTAACCATATAATGCCTGCAAAACTTGCAGTTAGGTAGGAAAGCGCAGATATAATTCTCTCTATCGGGTATATTTGTCTAGAAGGCTGCAACGATATCATCCTTTCTGTATTCTTCTAAGAAATCTTCTAAAACTTGTATGAATACGAGCTTATACTCATCATTTTCCGGTCTCATATTTACAGCTGCCCTATAAGAATAAATAGAACGTTCTATTTCATTATTCATATAGTAAACATTAGCTATTAATACAAACAGACTCGGGTCAAGCTTGTTAATCTTAAGTGCTTCTTTATACTGTGCTTCTGCTTCTTTGTATTTTTTTAAGTTAGAATACAAGTTCCCGAGCAGAATATATCCGTTGGCTTCTTTTGGATTAAGCTCAATAGCTTTTTTATAAAGCTCAACAGCATCTTCATAATCCTTAAAGTCTGATTTTGCAATTGCATAACAGATATAAGCTTTATAGTTGTCGCCCGGAAGTGCGATTGCTTTATCAAAATAGGAATAGCATTTCTCTTTATCTTTGTTAACAGAAAGCGTATTTGCTATACATAAAGCAACAGTTTTATTATCAGGCGCAAGCTCAAATACTTTATAATAATATTCAAGAGCTTTATTATAATCAAAAAGTTTGAAGCATACATTACCTAAATCTACAAGTGCCGTTAAGTTATTAGGATCAATTGAAAGCGCCTTTTCATAATATGCTCTTGCTTCTACATAATCTTCAAAATCGTGATATAAAAGCGCAATTGCATTATAGACTTCCGGATCCTGAGAATTAAAATCCAGAGTTCTGCTGTAGTAATGCAGTGCTTTAGGGAAGTTTTTAAGTTCCGCATACGTATTAGCTAAATTGTAATATACAAGATAATTGCTTGGATTAACCAGCATAGCTTGATTAAAGTATTTTAGAGCTTTCTTGTATTCTTTAGAATAAAACCATATGCTTCCCAGATTAAGAAGAGTCTGCATATCTTTCGGGTCAATCTCAAGCAGGCTTTCATAGACTGATATAACCTTCTCATACTGGTTATCCATAGCATAATATTTGGCAAGCTCATGGTAATGCTCTGTGTTTTTAGGCTCAAGAGCCATTTTTAATACGGTTTTTTCTATAGCTTTATCTAATTCTCTCTTTTCCATAATTTATCTTTCAATCTTTTCATATTCAGAGTATTCAATAGATTCCTTAAGCCAGGTCTCGCGCGGAATACTAAATGCGTGGTTCCAGAATTTTTCGATAGCATAAGTATCTCTCTCTTCCTGATGCAGGATGTGTACTACTACATCTCCGTAATCAATTAAATTCCAACGATTTCTAATATCGTTTTCGCGGCCTATAGGTAATCTTGAGAATGTTGTTTTTACTTTATCTGTAAGATTTTCAGTCAGAGCTTTTACCTGTGTATTAGTCTGGGCTGAACAAATTACAAAATAATCAGCAAAAGAGGAAACATTACTTATATTAAGAATTGAAATATCTTTTGCAATTTTTTCGTCTAAGAACCTTGCAACAGCACAGGCAAATTTGTATGATGTAATATTTTCTCCCATTAGTTCTCCAATTATAGCATATTAATCCTGTTCAGGTGCCTACCGCCTTCAAATTCAGTCTTTAACCAGATATCAACAATATCTAAGGCAAGACCTGCACCTGTAATTCTTTCTCCGAGGCATAATATATTGGAATTATTATGCATTCTTGTCATTCTGGCTGTAAAGGTATCTGTACAGTGAGAAGCTCTTATGCCACTGTATCTGTTTGCAGCAATAGACATCCCGATACCGGTGCCGCATACAAGTATTCCCTTTTTCCCGGTTTCTAAAACTTCATTCACAACTTCTTTTGCAATAACAGGATAATCACAAGATTCTTCTGTATAACAACCTGCATCCTGAACTTCATAACCAAGTTCATTAAGATGCTTAATAATAATGTTTTTTAGCCTAAAACCTCCATGGTCAGAGCCTATGTATATATCTGTTGTCATAAAGTTCTTCCCTTTTCTTTACAATTGTAACATTTTTGCAATAATTTATCAATAATTTCTCTGTTTTTAATTTAATATAAGTAGTATGCTGAAATTGTGGAATAGTGTAAATTTATCTTTTCGCGGGCCTATATCGGATAAGGATATAGACTCTTTAGAGCATGCTAAACAGCATTTTAGTGATTGTTATCTAATGTCAACATTAGAAACTCTTTCACATACACCAAATGGTAGAAGGGTTTTAAAAGAACAAATTCAATATGATAACGGAAATCCCGATGTTATTAATTGTTATTTGTATAAACCCGGCGGTGATAAGGAAAGATTTTCTATACCTTCTTCCGGTGCTGTTAAAGGATATGAAAAATTATATAGTGTACAAAATAATAAAATTGTAAGAAGTGTAGACATATCTGTTGCAGAATATGAAAAGAAATATCAGGCAAAGCCTCTAATATGCCGGATTACTGATAACTTTAAGACTTATGCATTTGAGAATAATCTTCCATCCCATTTTATGAAAGTTTTTACAGGTGTTGAACCAAGAGTTATTGCAGAAAAAGATTTTAATTTAGATTTAAACGGATATCGCGCCGAAGTAATGGAACTTTTTAAACAAATGGATAAAGAGAAAAATCATAGTTTTGTAATCGGAACCGGAGTAAAAATGCTTGATGGAAGAACCTGGCATGTTTACATACTTGAGGATGTTAATTTAGAAAAAGGTACGGTAACTGTAAAAGAGAAGCGTGCAAATAAACCCAAAGTGATGAGTATTGATACGGCATTAAATACATTCAAATATATAGCAGGCTATTTTGACAGTGATTTAGCTAAAAAGGAATTTCAACCACAAAAGTAGAACCGTTATTAACTTCACTAATTACGGATATCTTGCCTCCGTGGAGTTCTACGAGTTCTTTAGTTATTGTAAGTCCAAGTCCTGTTGAACTTTCTTTTTTTGTATAAGCGCTGTCTAATTGTACGAATTTAGCAAAAATTTTACCGTGATATTTTTTATCAATTCCGATACCGTTGTCATGAACAGCTATTGTAAATTTATCTTCATCAGCATCAATGCTGATTTCAACGTCATTATTTTCAGGTGAATATTTAATGGCATTGCTTACGAGATTGTATAAAATCTGCTGGATTTTCTGATAATCAGCAAAAACTTCAAAATCAACAGGCATATGTTTTACAAGTGTAATATTTTTTTTCTGCGCAAGCGGATGTAATATATTTGAGACCTCATCAACTGCACGTGAAATCCAAAACGCACTTTTCACAATTTTCATTGCATTTGCTTCTATTTTCGACATATCGAGAATTTCATTTATCATCCCGAGAAGATGAGTAGCTGAAACTTTAATATCGTTAATATATTCTTCCTGTTTGCTGTTTAAATTTCCGTAAAGCTGTGTTGATAATATATCCGAAAACCCGAGGATTGAATTTAACGGAGTCCGAAGTTCATGCGAGACATTTGCAAGAAACTCGTTTTTAACCTTATCTGCCTCAAGAATTTTTTCATTCTGCTCTTTTATGGTTTTGTAAGCCTTATTTTTCTCAATAATTCCGTCTTTTAAAGCCTGGAGCTGAATTTTAAATACATTCGAAAGCTCCATGTCCTTAAGTACATATGATAAAATCGATGAAGCTGCGCTCAAAGCATTCAAATCCTTTGATTTATACAAATCCGGCCTTTTATCTGCAAGAACTATAATTCCGAATACAGTTGAGCGGATTGATATTTTTGAGATAAGAAACGATTTTTGCCCTAATCTGTCCAAGCCGAGAAGCTTAATCAATTTTTCTTCTTCATTCGTAATCTTCCCGTCTGAAGAAAAAATAAATCTTTTTAACTCATTACCAATATTGTAAATACTATCCGGTTCAAAATCCGCATGCTTTTTATAAGTATATTTAAGCTGTAAGCTGTCGGGATTTGCATAATATATAAACCCTTCATCAAAAACCAGAAATTTTTCAAGCTTGTTAAACAGCTTCATATTCCCTTTGAAATCGACTTCAAAAAGTTCAGGTATAATTTCTAAAATTTTATCTGATGATACAGTTGTCATAAACTCCCTTTTTACCTTTACTCCTCTATCCCTCTATCCCTCTATCCTGCTGTAAGAGAAAATATATCGTAAATCTCCTGATCAGAAAGTTCTGTTATTATCTTCTCGCCTTCGTATACCGCTAAATCAGCAAGCTCCTTTTTGGATTTTAACATCTCATCAATTTTTTCTTCAAAAGTACCGAGGGTTATAAGCCTGTGCACCATAACATTTTTATCCTGTCCGATACGGTAAGTTCTATCTGTAGCCTGCTCTTCTACAGCCGGATTCCACCAGAGGTCATAGTGTATGACATTTGTTGCGCTTGTAAGGTTTAATCCTGTTCCGCCGGCTTTAAGCGAAAGTATCATAATCTTGCGCTCATCATTGTTCTGAAAATCTTCGATTAAGTTTTCTCTCTGCGGAACTGTTAAAGAACCGTGGAAGAAAGACGGCTCTGAATTACATTCTTCCTGTAGAATTTTTGTAAGCAAATCTCCCATTTCTTTGTATTGAGTAAAAATAAGCGTTTTTTCATTGTTATCAATGATGTTCTGAACAAGGGAGACACACTTTTCAGCTTTTCCTGAAAGCTCTTTTGAAGTCTCTCCGCTTTTTATAAATTGGTAAGGATGGTTGCAAATCTGCTTTAGTGCAGTAATCAGCTTAAATATATTTCCCCTTCTGTTTACCCCTGTAAAACCGCTGATTTTCGCCATCATTTCGTTAAGCGTTTTTTCATATAAAATTGCCTGTGCTTTTGCAAGATAGCAGTAATCGTTCATTACCATCTTATCAGGAAGGTCTGATATAACGTGTTTATCTGTCTTTAAACGCCTTAATACAAAAGGTGAAACAGAAAGCTTTAATTTTGAAGCCCTTGTTTTTTCTTTAAAACGTTCAATCGGCACGGCATAACTCTTCTGGAAATCTTTAAGAGAGCCTAAATATCCTTTATTCAGGAAATCAAAAATACTCCATAATTCCGTAAGCCTGTTTTCTACCGGAGTACCGGTCATTGCAATTTTAATATCGGATTTTAATGCTTTAATAGCAAGTGTCTGCGCTGTATCAGGGTTTTTAATATTCTGCGCTTCATCAACTACTACCATTCCCCAGGTGTGTTTTTTCATCTCTTCTACATCAATACGCATAATCGCGTAAGTTGTAAGGATTACATCCGATTTTGTATCAAGTTTTCTGTCAAGTCCGTGGTATGTAGATACTTTTAAATCAGGCGCAAACATTTGAAGTTCCTTCATCCAGTTCCCCATAAGAGTTGTCGGACATACAACAAGAGCCGGATTTTTAAGCTTATTTTCTTCTTTTAACTTAAGCATAAGGCTTATAACCTGAATAGTTTTCCCCAACCCCATATCATCGGCCATACAGCAGCCAAATCCTTTTGAAACATTTGTCCAGAGCCATTTTAGCCCCGTCATCTGGTAAGCCCGAAGTTCGCCTTTAAGCCCTTCCGGCTGTTTTACTTCAACAGGCTTTGCAAAATCCTTGATAACGTTTGCATAAGCTTCATCATAGTTGAAATCATAATCCTGAAGCTGGCCTGACATTGATGCGTGAATAAGTTCAAGCCTTGTCATCTTTTTATGATTTGCATTCCTGATTTTATCAATAAGCTTTAAGCCTTCTTCTTTATCAACCAGAATGTATTTTCCCTTGTATTGTATCAGTCCGTTGCTTTCACTGACAAGCTTATTAAACTCTTCAAGGGATATTTTTTCGTCCCCCAGAGATACTTCGTAAGAGAATTCTAAAATATCGTCAAGAGATATTGCACTGCTTGATACTGTGTTAAATATATTCATCAAATCAGCAGAGCGAGAGGCCTTAACTTTCGCATTTATAGAAGCCCTCGGTATTATTATATTAGTTAATTCTTCCGGCAGGATTACGTCAATCTGCGCCTTTTGAAGATAATATGCTGTCTGCGTAATTATTTTATAAACTTCATTAAGGTTAAGCGTAAGAGCAAGCTTTTCCTCATCCTCAAACAGTGTTTCTAATTCCGGCATATATCTGACTGCATAATTAAGCTGTTTTTCAATAATTTTTGAAATATCAGCCGTATCCAGCCCCCAAATTTCATCTTTATGATACAAATCATCAAGAATAATTGTCTCATCTGTTTTCCGGTTTTTAATGTGGATTTTAAGCTCAAATACATCATCACTGACTTTATTAACCTTAAAGAACGGTATTAAATCATACTTCCCTAAATATAATTCATCAAACCACTGAGCAATATCTTCTGCAACATCTTTCCCTTTCATAAGACATCTCTGCTCTAAGTCCTTAATCATATAATGACCGGATTTGATGTCTTTGAACCTGTAAGCCTTTATGCCTAAAAATTTGTAAATAAGGTAGTTTAAATACTCCCTTACAAATCTTTCAACAAAATTCTTTGGCTTTGCACCTTTTATAAATAAATTCTCCGGCAAATTATTTTCTAATTCATTAATAATTTTTGCAGACTCTTTATTAGAAATAATCGGTTCATATACAATTCTGAAAGAACTGCCGGAAGGAGCGTCTTTTCTGTGAACAGTCGGAATGAAATACAATTTTTCAATTAATTTCATCACAAAATGAGTAAGTTTATTAAAATAAGCAAAAGTTTGCGTTAGAGATGAAAAATCAACAATCTCACCAAATCCGCCAAAGTAATCCAAAACCAGATCAAGACTCATTACGTATCCGATTTGGCCGTTCACTTCTTTAGGCGAAAACCTGAACATTGAACCTTTAGACTTTAAATAGAATTGAAAATTATTAGTAGGAGTTACAAAAAATGACAATTTCGGATTAGTTTCACTGCCTTCGTTTATTAAAAAGAAATCAGTGTTTCTAACCGGAGAATTGGGGGATAAGAATATCCCCTCAAATTCGTCCTCTACTAACTGGTATATTAAGCTTAATGTATATCTGAAATCTTTATTCTTAAACCCGTTCGGGTTTTCACTCAAGTTGAAGAAGAATTCATCAACATTATTCTTTTTTAGTGATAAATCTATATCTAAAGGTTTAACGTTTTCGCTCATATTTACTCACTATTTTATCAAACTGCTGCAATCCATCTCATCAGGCTTTTTAATACCCATCAATTCTAAAACGGTAGGAGCAACATTGCATAAAGCTCCATCCTGCTTTAATTCAATATCTTTAGGCGCGTTGATTACAACAAACGGAACTTCATTTGTAGTGTGCGCAGTATGAGGTTTTCCGGTGCTTTCGTCAAACATAACTTCAGCGTTGCCATGGTCTGCCGTAAGCAGCATTACTACACCTTTTTCTTTACATTTTTTCGCAATCTTGCCTACGCACTCATCAACGACTTTACAAGCCTTCTCTGCTGCTTCTAAAACTCCCGTATGTCCTACCATATCAGGGTTAGCAAAGTTTACAAGAATAAATCCGTATTTGTCGTTATCAATAGCTTTTAATACATTTTCGCAAACTTCTCTAGCACTCATCTCCGGCTGCATATCGTATGTAGGAACCTTTGGAGAAGGAACAAGAACTCTTGTTTCATGAGGCTGCGGCTCATCTATTCCGCCATTAAAGAAGAACGTAACGTGAGCATATTTTTCAGTTTCAGCCGTTCTGAACTGGTTTACACCGTTTGCTTCTAAGACATCGCCTAAAATATTTACAAGCTGTGTTTTCGGGAAAGCTACAGGGAAAGTAAAGGTTGCCTCATAGCTTGTCATTGTGCAATAGTAAATGTTTTTTAGGACTTTCTTTCTTTCAAAGCCGTCAAAATCAGCGAAGTTTATAGCTTTACTGATTTCTCTTGCCCTGTCAGGTCTGTAGTTAAAGAATATGATAGCATCGTTATCTTTAATTCTGCTTTCTTTTATCTCCTCTTCACTGCCTATTGCAGTCGGAAGTACAAATTCATCTGTGACGCCGTTTTTATAAGACTCTTGAACAGCTTCGCAGGCAGAAGGAGCCTGGTTTCCTTCTCCAAATAACAGGCAGTTGTAGCCTTTTTCGACTCTTTCCCATCTGTTGTCCCGATCCATTATGTAATAACGTCCGATAACTGTAGCAATCTGCGGCAGCTTGTATTTAGCAAGCTCTTGTTCTACCTGCTCAAGGTAAGTGCAGGCGCTTGATGGCGGAGTATCACGCCCGTCAAGGAACGCGTGAACATAAACCTTTTTGAGTCCTTCATCAGCCGCAAGTTTAATTAAAGCAAGCACATGGTCTAAAGATGAATGAACTCCGCCGGTTGAAACCAGACCGTAAATATGAAGTGATGAATTATTCTTTTTAGCATGCTCAATAGCTTCAAGGAATTTTTCATTCTTAAAAAATGAACCGTCTTTGATTGCTCTGTTAATTTTTGATAAATCCTGATAAACAACTCTTCCTGCACCTAAATTCAGGTGACCGACTTCACTGTTACCCATCTGCCCGTGCGGCAGTCCTACATATTCGCCATCAGCATGAATAAGCGTAGAAGGATAATCTTTTATTAATTCCGGAACATTAACCGGATGAGAAAGTTTAGTAGCATCATATTTTTCAGAACCGGTTGAGATACCACATCAGTCCATAATACATAGTAAAACTCTGTTTTGCATATTTATATCTCCTCGCAATAAAGTCCTTTAACCCTATAAATTAAAAAAAAAAAGGGGTAAATGTAAATAGG